>JADFJB010000040.1 GCA_022566355.1 candidate division KSB1 bacterium | reverse complement strand
GAATTCGCCAGGTTCTTATGGGTATTGATCTGTAACACTCTATAAAATAAAGAGATAGGATTAAAACGCTATAAAAGGAGTGAGGTTAGGAAAAAGTGAATAAGTGTCTCAACACGTTACACTGGCGCTTCTTCAAGCACATATCCAACCTGTTTTAATCTCGGAATCTGAATCAAGCACGGAAGTGGTTGTTTGGCGTAGGTTTTAGTATGAGATATACTGTAAAAGTTCAGCATAAATCCATTGTTGTCTTAACATGTGACAGTTTCTTGAAAACTATGACAATTTCTTTGTTTGACTTTTTCAAGCTATTTGTTTTCAGTTTTCTGTCGATATTAGCCATGCACAATAAGGATGTGTGGGAGGTAAAGCGAATTTATGCATTCTTGGCGTAACATGAAGCGAATTCAAAATAATAATCTCGCAAGCTTGTTCCTGGCGGAGCCTGACCTGCCTGCAGCCTCAGGTGTTCAGGAACTCAAATCAAATCATATGTACCGGATTTGGCAATGACCCGAATGCAAAATCAAAAAAAATATTTTAAGTATTTGAATTAATAAAAGCGGCAAAAAATACCTAATAACCTAGAAACGGAATTAGTCAATTTCTTTAGTATCGTTAAATACTATATCGTTTATAATTAATAAGATAGGATGGATGTTATGTTCAATAGGTGCAGATTCATATCACGGAGTGAAGTGTCTCACCAGGCAACACTATTATTATTTTTAAGCATATATTTATGTATATTTCACTAATTCTGATTTAGGTGTAGCCACGTTATCAAAAAAATTGAATGACCAGCACGGACCATATGAGCCGCATGGTTTAAATGAAAAGCAAAAAAACATTAAATCAAGAAATAAGCAGCACGTTGCCACTTGCGGTATCCACGATTGCAATTACAAGAATTTACTCGGCAAAGTAGTTCATTAAAAAGAAAGGAGCTTTCATGCTATCAAATCCCAAAAGTTATCAATCGTTAAGTTCGCCGGGGTTCAATCGAATTCGTCATTCGCGGGTATTCAGGCAAATGCTTTGCTCGCCTTTTCCGGCCAAAAACACATTCCTTCTCATCGCCATAATTTGCATTGTCGCTCTTCCTGCTTCAGCCCAAAAACCCGACACCCTGTTCTCTACCAAATCCCCCTTTGAAGAAGCTGGTGGCTTCTTTGGTTTTTCGGTCTCGGGCGCCGGGGATGTCAATATGGATGGCAAAGCCGATGTCATCGTCGGCGCTCGGAATGAAGACCCCGGCAGCAGCCCTTCTGGTGCCGGCCGGGCCTATGTCTTTAGCGGCGCCACCGGCGACACCCTGTTTTCGCTCAAATCCCCCTTTGAAGAATTTGGTGGCTTCTTTGGTATTTCGGTATCGGGCGCCGGGGATGTGAATATGGATGGCAAAGCCGATGTCATCGTCGGCGCTTCCTCTGAAGACCCCGGCAGCAGCCCAAATAATGCCGGTCGGGCCTATGTCTTTGAGTTTCCGTTGTTTACCCCAGCCTCTGCGCAAGAAGGTGTCTGTTACGCCTCTACCGGCCGCCAAGATGGCGGGAGACTCCTGACCATTAATCCCGCAACCGGCGTTGGCTCCCTGGTCGGCGATATTCTAGATTTTTTCACCGCGATCAGTGTTGACAGAGTACCGGGCCTGGCGATTAATTCGGCTGGCGAAATGTTTGGGTCAACACACGGACCCGGAACAGTTGCTCCAAGTTTCCTTCTGCGCATAGATGCCGCGACCGGGGAATCGGACACGGTTGGTGCCATTGGATTTGATAATCTTGAAGGCATCGCCTTTGATGCGAATGACGTCTTATTTGGCACCACCTTTACAGGTGATTTGCTCACCATCGACACGGGCACCGGTGCGGGAACTTCTTTAGGAGGCCTTGGGGTAAGCGGTTTACAAGGCCTGGCGTTTGATCCGACCGACGGCACGTTATACGCGTCAGGTGGGGGTGCCTCAGCTGGGGGGTCCGCGGCAGGTGACCTGTTTACGATCGATACCAGCCTTGTCACTGCTACTTTCGTTGGCACGGTGGCTGGTGGTACTTCAATTCCGGACATTCATTTCGATCCTGCTGGCAATCTCTTTGGCGCCAAGAGCGGCGGCGGTGCTGGCGGTACACCTGGAACCAGCACTTTACTGGCGATTGACAAGGGCACAGGCTTAGGCACGCCGATCGGGTCGATTAGTTTTAGCTCCGTCAGTGGCATGGCACAGTTAAGAGTTGCCGACCTGGAAATCAGCAAGTCCAACGACACCATGGCAATGGTGACCGTTGATTCCACCTTCCAGTGGAGCAATACGGTTACGAATAACGGCTCGGCGGATGCTACCTTCGCCGATGGTGATACGATCGTGACGGATAACCTGCCCAACGGTAATGTGACCTACGCTAACGTCACGGAAGGGAACTTCACCAACATAACAAACAGTGTAAGCATTAGCTGTAGCATAGATGGTTCACAAAATCTCACCTGTACCGCCGACGGCGGGGATGTGACGATAGGCGCGACCACAGGCGAGTTCAAAGTGACCTACGATGTGACGCCGAGTGCATCCCCGGATACATTGATCAACCCGAGGACCGGCGGTATCTGCGAAGTGGATCCCAACAACGATGTTACGGAAAGTGATGAGACCAACAACACCTGCGGACCGGATACGGTGATTGTTAAGGGTGCAGATCCACAGCTATTCTCAAAGACAGCCTCGGATACGGTCGTAGTCGAAGGAGATACGATTACCTACACGATCATAGTCAAGAATGTCGGCCTTGCAGCGGGCGTAGGTGTTGTGGTTTCGGATTTAATACCGGCCGGCCTTACCTATGTGCCTGAAAGTATCACCCATAATGACACAGTAAGAACGGATGCTGCCGCTGATGACAATGCCGATTTTGGCTTTACGGCGGGTAACACGGTAACGGTAAATATCGGCGCTATGGCTCCTGCACAACAAGACACCATTACCTTCAAAGTTGAAGTAGATGCCACGGTGAACGGATCGATCATCAAAAACACGGCGACAGTTGCTGCCGACCAGGATAACGATCCGAGCAATAATAGCGCATCCGTTGATGTAAATGTAGGGGTGATTATCAATGATGAGATTTTTCCAGGACAACAGTTGGTATTTTGGAACTTTAATCTGAAGCAATTCTCGTTTGAATTGAAGGTGACTAACAATTCTACGGACACGCTTTGTGCCCCGATTACTGTTGAATTTGACACGATCTTTACGGTTCCTTCAACTATGCCAACTAGTGTAACGGTGGCTAACGCTGATGGCGGTGGCACCGGAATCGGCGCTTTTTTTGATTACAGCAATTCACTTGGGGGAGACCATCGGTTGGATCCGGGTGAAATGTCAACGTTTAAATTGTGGATATTCAACGATCCGGATTCAATTGATTTCTTTTTCGAAGCCAATGTGTCTGGCATCGTAAAGCCCGGACCCGGCGGTCTGTCCCCGGTTGCGAAAACCACCAGCGCTAAACCTGAGCCATTAAGGTTTTATGTGAATATTAAGGATCAGACTCTTGAGTTAATAACCGGCATAACGGATGTGGAGGAGCCAACTCCTGAGGAAGGGACCAACATACCAACCGAATTTGCACTACAGCAGAATTACCCGAATCCATTCAACCCGGAAACCACGATTCGCTATCAGTTGCCCCAGGTTTCAGATGTGAACTTGATGATCTACAATGTACAAGGCCAGCTTGTGCGCAGGTTGGTTAGTGATGAGAAACAGGCTGGCTTCCACGAGATCGTCTGGGATGCCCGGGATGATGCCGGTAAAAGCTTGCCGAGTGGTTTGTATTTGTATCGTATTCAGGCCGGCGCTTTTATGGAAGTGAAGAAGTTGATGTTGTTGAGGTAGAGGCTAGAGGATAGAGGCTAGAGGCTAGGAAAAAGCACAAAGGCACAGAGGCACAAAGTAACAAAGATAAAATATACTTCAAGTGATTCTAATAATTTGTCGCTCTCGATCTGCTAAAATATTATAATGGTGACTTCTACCGCCGATCTTTTATTGCTAGTATGTATTATAATTCCCCTCTTGAGAGGCTGCGTCCTGAGCTCGACGAAGGGGAAAGAAAATCCCGTCCGGTATAATTATCAAATAAATTAAAGCCATTATATTATCCTACCGATTTATTTATTAACCTGGATAATTCATAGCCACCAAGACTCAAAGACACAAAGCTTTAAAAAATAAAGGTTAAGAAAGATTGATTTTTTATATTGACCGAAAATTGGTTCATAATAATATTCTTTATAACTTTAATATTCTTAGTGACTTAGAGTCTTTGTGGCAAAAATTCATGAATAGTGCAGGTTAACAGTTTTTTATTATTATTAAATCAACAAACTCAGAAAAAAAGATGTAATGAAAATTTTAATTGCAGAAGATAATAAACAAAGTGCTACGACTATTATGTTCGTCTTACAGGCTGCCGGATATGATGTCATCCTTGCTCAAAACGGCAATGAAGCATGGCAGAATCTTCAACATGAAAGTGCCCCTAAACTGGTTATCCTCGACTGGATGATACCGGGTATGAGTGGCATTGATGTTCTCTGAAAACTCAGAGGAAAAGAAACTAACGAAAATACCCGTACTTGTGTCATTATGTTAACTGTTAAATCAAACCAAGAAGATAAACAAACAGCACGGGAGGCTGGAGTTGATTATTATCTAACCAAATCCTATTTAAAGAGTGACCTTATAAAGCTAATTAAGCTAGCAGAAAAAATACTTAGCAAAGGGCAGCCGTTGGAAAACGATTCTCGAGCTATTGAATTCGAAACAAAAATTCAGTCAAATACCTCTTAGAACCGATTTAGCCTTGCTTATAAGGTGTTGTTTTTATTTCAAAGTGAATAGTTTGAAAATCGTGCAACCATGCCCCTACTTTATTTGGATGAATAGATAATTTTTTATAATTGTGGTTGTATTTTTGAAGAAAGTGTTTTCCGTAAAATTCATAGTTCTTGTCAAAGCTTACGCCGGATAAATGTTTGATCATGATTAATCTCTTTATTTCGATAATCAAGATACAAAAGAGGCTGCTAATTAAATTAGAGGAGTGTTGTAATGATTGCAATTACAGGCATGCATAGAAGCGGTACAAGCTGTATTGTCGGGCTCCTCGGCCAATGTGGGTACTCTTACGGCCAAGCCCAAGAGCTTTTGAACGGGAATGAACCGCAACTAGATAACAAAAGGGGGCATTTTGAGAATTACAAAGCTGTATTAATTAATGACATGCTGCTTCATTATTCCGGAGGATCATGGTTAAATCCTCCTTCGCAAGCAGATATTCTAAAAAACGGTACCTTGTTTGAGGCTCTTTTCAACGATTTTTCTCATAAATTTCAAGGTCATATTGTTAAAGATCCAAGAATCTGCCTTACTGCAGAACTATGGGAAAAATACTGTCCTTCTCTTGAGGCCATTGTTCTCTGTCTACGAAACCCTTTAGGGGTTGCCGAATCTTTAAAGACCAGAAATAAATTTAGTATAGACCACGGCTTGGGTCTTTGGTGTGAATATAATGCCCGGCTGCTTCAATCGATAAGGCGTATCCCATTAGTGGTGGTTGATTACGACCGTCTAAAAGATGATACGGAGAGGGAACTGCATGCTTGTTTACAAGCCTTGGGTTCTCCTCTTTCCTTTATCGAAATGGAAACCAGAATTAAAGGGTTTTATGAAAGAGATTTAAACCATGACCCTTCATCTAAAGAGGATTTTTTGGCTTTGCCTGAAGTAGTAAAAAGGTTATACACTATTCTTAAATCTAAAGCAAATTCCAAGGAAGGGGTGTTATGCAGTTAGTTTCTGTTGCAAGGAATTAAGTTTATTGTGCCATATGGCACAAATATCGGGATGGGTAATTCATTTTTTGAAATTATGATGATAGTATTAAACTTGTTGAATGATTCCAAAATAATGTGCGTTTTAGAATAAACATAAATGAATTGGCAAATCCCGATTATAAATGTCATTTGGTTGCAATTGAGTTAATGACCCAAGGAATAAATCACAAAATCATTTTATAAGCATCAATTGTTTAGTATAATTCTTTCATAGCTGTTTTCTCGAACTTGGTTGGTATTTTGTTAATGTTATAACTAAATATAAAACAATAGCTTGTAAAAGAAAACAGCTTTTTTTATGAATTATTCAGGTTAATTACTTATACTCTGAATCATGAGACGCTTAATATTTATCCCGTTGTTTTCCGCAACCATTGTCGCACTGGGATTGCTTTTTCTTGCGGTACCAAATTTTGAGTTAGTGACCTTTACCTGTTTTTTGGCCGGATACTTATTAGGCGCCAGAGATGGTGTCGCCGCTGCGGCATTGGGAGAGGGTCTTTATTCATTTTTAAATCCAATGGGAGCTGCTGCCTTGCCATTATTGATTGCACAGATATTAGGTATGTCTTTGGCTGCTTTCATAGGGAGTTTAACTGCAGAAAATTTACGCAGGTTTTACAGATTTTTCAAAATGGATCAATCCAATATATCGATCTGGAAATCTTCGTTGTTATTTGGAATTTTAGGATTACTTTTAACATTGATATTTGATTTGCTCACCACGGCTAGTTTTCTAATATTTGCAGGATTATCGATGAAGAAATTTGTTGCCAGCCTGGTTTTTGGATTATACTTTTATCTTCTTCATATCGGATCTAATGCCGTCATTTTTGCGGTACTTCTTCCTATCGCTATTCCAAGGTTGGAGAATTGGTTACTTCTTGCTCAAAGGAAGCGGGGATGATAGTAAAAGGAAGAATTTGTGCTTTTATTTTACCGATAGTCATTGCTTCTATTGCTAATTTTCATTCTCCTCTTCTTGCTTTTCAGGTAAAAGATTTACCCCTGGATTCTCTCGAATCTGCTGAAGTCATCTCGCCAGATACATTGCAATCGGATTTTTCGATTGAGTTGGATGAATTTCTAACTTTCCAGGATCACGATTTGAGCACTTGGATACAGCAATTCCCGCATGTTTGGATTTCAAGGTCATCCCAAGTAGGGCATCCCCATCAAGTACAAATATTAGGTCGACCAGTGTGGATGAGTGAGATTCGGTGGCTGGGAATGAGCATGAACGATCCTGTTTATGGTTTGCTCGATCTAAATTTTTTACCTTTAATTACGATGACAAAGTTAGAATTGCGAAATTCAAGCATAAACATTCTACCTTTGGAAGTTCTTTCAACTGAACCGTTTTCTCAAGTATATTACCGCCAGGGAAAAAACAATGAAAGTGAAGTGGATGTACTATTTCAGCGAGGAATTGGAAAACATGGCTCTTTTCATGTGGGAGGTACGTTCTTTGGATTCGATGGACGTCTTGCAAACAGTGCAGTAGACAACGAAAAGTTTCGAGCCCAGCTGCATTTCCAACTTTGGAAAAAATACAAACTAACTTATCGTATTTTGACAAACCGATATAAAGCTAATTATCCCGGCAATATTTACGAAAATTCAGTCATTCAATTCAGTAGCCTTCGTAGAAAAGTCCGACGAACCGATCATTTTTTAAAGATCGATTTTCCTGATTCAGGGAAATGGGTTAAAAGTGTTACGACAGAATATCACAGTGATAGAAGGAACTATACGGGAAGTTCCATAGGAATAAACACCGAGGACATAACCAGGTGGGGGAAAGTGACTGGTTTGTTTTCACATCAATCTGAAAAGTCAATTTCAAAAATTAGCTTCAATTTCATGGGTACGGGAGCATCATCACTCGGATTCGATAGTTTTCATGAATTTCCGGTTGGCATCAGCATATCAAGCTATCGTAAAATCCGAAAAGACATTTTTGCTTTGGTGGATTTTGATTATACTTATCATGATAAATCCTGGCAATCACGCAAATTTAATTTAGCTTTCGAGAAAGAATTTAGTGCATTTACTTCTGCTAAACTGGTTGTATTTGACAATTCAACCGTTCCACCTTTAGGCTGGCGTAATGGCAAGCTGCTGCCATTTGAAAATCAACCATGGCCACTTCTTTTTTCAACCATTGATAAAGCATTCACCGTTCAAGTTAAGCCGAATGAATCGGTTGGCAACAGGGGTGTCCGTTTGCAGTTTTCTTGGAACTATAAAAAACGAACCCAGATTTTTGCAGATCTTTACTACCAGCATACACGAAACCTTGTGTTTCCAGCCATTGCAGATTCAACAACGAAAATGATGATTTCGCCAAATTTTAATTCTTTAGGTTTGTTTATAAAAGCTCAGACAAGTCTGGGTAAAGCGATGAAGTTCTCTGGTAGATACCAATTCTCACATTACTCTAACCTTACTTCGCCTGAATTAAATGAAATTCCAAATCATCAATTCTGGTTGCAATTTCATATGAACAAAATTTTATTTAATGGGAACTTAGATGCACACCTTTTTTTAACAGGTGAGTTTTTAGGTAGTAGGTATAGTTATGGTTACCCACAAGATTTTGGGCTAAATAAATTTTTAATAGACGATGTTCTGCTAATTCACGCTAAATTCATGTTTCACATAGGCGATGCGCGGATCTTTTTCCAATGGCAGAATCTTTCCGATCAAATCTATACATACCGCATCTTACAGGATCAACCCGGCAGGAATTTTCAGTATGGTGTAATTTGGACTTTTTGGAATTAAATAGCTTAGATTCCTATTTGCAAAACGGTTGAAAAAATTTGAAATATCGAACATTTCTGTCCTCTAATATTTTATTCTGTTTTATAAGTTTAATGTTTTAAACACAACTATAAATTTTCCATCAAAAATGTAGAATTTTTTACTTGACTTTTTGAAAATGACCCACTATATTTTGAGCCTCTTAATCTAAATAATCAATATATAGTATTAATCAACCTTCAAAACTTTAACCAAAATTTTTATAATAAATTAAATATCAATGCCATACGTAGTTATGGTTTCATTCTGTTTGGAGGAGTAACATGGCCAAAACAATAACGGAACAGGACGTTTCAAAGAAGGCAGGCCTTTTAATCGATAGGAAATTTACACACTCCGGTAAAGATCCTCTCGATGAAATCATGTATGAAATCCGTAAGTCAGAAATTGCTGAACCTGATGGAACTGTTATATTCGAAATGGGAGATGTGGAGATTCCGGTAGAATGGTCTCAATTGGCTACGGATATTGTGGTTTCAAAATATTTTCGGAAAGCTGGAGTGCCCGGCAACGGACATGAAAGCTCTGCAAAACAAGTCATTTCTCGTGTGGCAGATACAATCAGTGATTATGGCAGCGAAAGAGGATATTTTTCATCAGTTGTTTCTACGAAAAATTTCCGAGATGAATTGTCTTATTTGTTGATTCACCAGTTTGGAGCCTTTAATTCTCCTGTGTGGTTTAATGTCGGATTATCCTATAAATATGGGATCCAGGGAAGCCCTGGGAATTATGCCTGGAATTTCGAAAAAGGAAAGGCAGTAATGCTCGAGGATAGTTATATCCGCCCGCAAGCATCTGCTTGTTTTATTCAATCTGTTGAAGATAATTTGATGTCAATTTTCGAATTGGCGAAAACTGAAGCGCGGTTATTTAAATATGGATCCGGGACGGGGACTAATTTTTCAAGTATTCGCGGCAAACAAGAAAATCTTTCCGGTGGCGGCAGCTCTTCGGGATTGATGTCCTTTTTAGAGGTGTTGGACAAAGGAGCAGGAGCTACAAAGTCGGGAGGAACGACTCGCAGGGCGGCAAAAATGGTTTGTCTGGATATGGACCATCCGGAAATTGTAGATTTTATCACCTGGAAAATGCGGGAAGAGAAAAAAGTAAAAGTTCTGGTTGAGGCTGGTTATACTTCGGATTTTAACGGAGAAGCATATAAGACCGTTTCCGGGCAGAACTCAAACAATTCCGTCCGTGTTTCGGATGAGTTTATGGAAGCATATTTCAACCATGGCGATTGGCATACAAAATTTAGGACAAGTGGTGAAACTTGTGAAACGTATAAGGCGAAAGATTTGATGGAGCTTATCTCTAATTCTGCCTGGCATTGTGCCGATCCGGGTATTCAGTATGATTCTACCATCAACAAATGGCACACCTGTAAGAACTCAGGTCGAATCAATAGCTCAAATCCGTGCTCGGAATATATGTTCCTTGACGATACCGCCTGTAATTTAGCCTCCTTGAATTTAATTAAATTTATACAGGATGATGGTTCGTTTGATCTTGAAGCCTATCAACATGCAATTAGAATTTTTGTTATTGCACAAGAAATTCTGGTTGACCTGGCGTCATACCCGGATGAGAAAATTGCTGAAAATAGTCATAATTTCAGACCCTTAGGTTTGGGATATGCAAACCTTGGTACACTATTAATGGTAAAAAGTTTGCCGTACGACTCACCGGAAGCGCGCTCTTATTCTGCACTATTAACAGCGATTATGAGTGGCCATGCATATCGTGTTTCTGCTGAGATCGCTGCAGTAATTGGTCCATTTTCTGGTTATGAGAAAAATAGAGATTCCATGCTTGAGGTTATGCATCTTCATGAATCCGCAGTTAAAGAAATTGATAAAAGTTTAGTAACAGAAAACAACCTAATTCAAGCTGCATATGAAGATTGGCATGAAGCAATTCGAATGGGAGAAAAACATGGTTATCGGAATTCCCAGATATCTGTTTTAGCACCTACCGGAACAATTGGCCTGTTAATGGATTGCGATACTACTGGTGTGGAGCCTGACTTCACTTTGATAAAATGGAAGAAACTGGCAGGTGGTGGTTATTTCAAAATTATTAACCAATCCATTCCAAAAGCGCTGAAAGCTTTGGGTTATATTTCCGAGGCCATCGAAGACATTGTTAAGTATGCTTTAGGAAACGGAACATTGCAAGGGGCGCCGCATATATCAATGACTGAGCTTACTAAAATGGGTTATCGGGACGATCAAATCCGTGAAGCGGAAGAATATGTCAAAAAGTATCGGTCGATTGATGCAAATACACCAAACATTAATCCGTTGGAATTAAGGAAAAGTGGTCTAAACGAAGATGAAATTCAGGCGATCCAGGTTTATGTCGGGGGGGCGCAAACGGTCGAGGGAGCACCTCATCTTAAACCGGAGCATTATGCAATATTCGATTGTGCCAATCGATGCGGAATTGGGAATAGATTCATCGAACCAATGGGGCATATCAGAATGATGGCATCAGTGCAACCCTTTATATCCGGGGCAATCTCAAAAACTATTAATGTTCCTGCTGAAACATCAGTTGAAGAAATTGAACGTTTGTATGTTGAAGGATGGCGTTTAGGACTCAAGGCCGTAGCACTTTACCGCGATGGATGTAAAATGTCACAGCCGTTGTCCAATACATCAGACGAGGATGGTAAAAATTCGAAACCCGCACAAGTTGAATTGAAGCGAGGAGAGAAACGCAGACTGCCTCAACGCAGGATTGGCGTTACTATCGGAACAGACATCGGCGGAAATAAAGTCTATCTGCGGACAGGTGAATATGAAGATGGTGAGTTGGGTGAAATTTTTGTAGATATGTTTAAGGCGGGTGCTTCTTATCGCAGTTTGTTAAATTGTTTTGCCGTAGCAGTTTCAATGGGTTTGCAATATGGAGTGCCCCTTGAAAAATTTGTTGAAAAATTTGTTTACACGAGATTTGAACCTGCGGGTATAGTAGATCATCCGAACGTAAAAAATTGTACTTCTGTGTTGGATTATGTTTTTCGTATTCTTGGCATGGAATATGGCGGACGGACAGATTTTCTTCATGTTCAGCCAGATAAACAAGACGAGAAAAATAAATCTGAATTCAACAAAAGGCGGGTTAATTCAATAGAGTTAAACTCGCAGTCTTCAGATAATGGTGAGCCAAGTAACGGTAATTATGATAATGGTATGGCGGCTTCAGTGGCTGTGTTGATGGGAGATGCTCCGAATTGTGATATTTGCGGCCATATTACCGTAAGGAATGCAAACTGCTACAAATGTCTTAATTGTGGCACCTCGTTAGGTTGTTCGTAGAATAGCATTATTAGAAAATCGATGCCCATCAGGTTTTAATCTGAAAATTTCCTGGTGGGCATTTCTTTTTTAGCTCATTCTTACTAAAACCACTAAATATTATTATAAGTAATTGAGATTATAAGAATTACAACAGTTTTAGTACCCTTTTTTACAACCAAAATGCCCTTGACTTTCATAGAAAATTATTGTAATTTTACGGGTTCATCGCCCATAATTTACTTTACAAATTGATAAGGAAATTCTATGACAGAGAAACTTATTTTTGAACGGAGTTCGCCAGGGCGCAAAGGTTATACTCTGCCTCCTTTGGGTATTCCCCGAAAAGAACTTTCAGAATTAATTCCGGAACAGTACTTACGCAAGGATGAATTGAATTTGCCGGAAGTTTCGGAAAACGAGGTTGTACGGCATTTTATTGCATTATCCAGGTTGAATTATCATGTCGACAAAGGTTTTTATCCACTTGGTTCTTGCACCATGAAGTATAATCCCAAAGTTAACGAAAAAGTTGCCAGGTTGGATGGCTTTGCCGGAATTCACCCGTTTCAGGAAGAAGAAGATGTTCAAGGCGCATTAGAGCTAATGTATAATTTGAGTAATCATCTTTGTGAAATCGTAGGAATGAAAGCTATTACGTTACAAACTGTTGCCGGCGCACAAGGTGAATTTACCGGGCTAATGCTCATTCAGGCATATCATTCGGAAAAAGGGAATCCACGAAAAAAGGTTCTGTTGCCGGACGCAGCACATGGTACAAATCCGGCAAGTGTAACAATTGCTGGCTGTGATTCAATCAAGATTAAATCAAATGAAAAAGGATTAATCGATTTAGATGATTTAAAGAAAAATTTAGATGAAGATGTAGTCGCATTGATGATTACAAACCCCAATACCCTGGGTTTGTTTGAAAGTCAAATCGCAGAGGTTAAATCCTTGTTGAATGATGTCGGTGCTTTACTTTACATGGATGGGGCTAATTTGAATGCACTTTTGGGTATCGTTCGTCCGGGTGACATTGGCTTTGACGTTCTTCATATCAATTTACATAAGACCTTTTCTACTCCCCATGGCGGAGGTGGTCCGGGAAGCGGACCTGTAGCAGTTGCAGCACATCTTGAGCCATATTTGCCAATTCCAAGAATTCTCAAATCAGAAAGTGGCTTCAGCTTTGATTTTGATTATCCGAAATCGATTGGAAAAATAACAACTTTTTATGGGAGTTTTGGTATCCTTGTCCGCGCATACACTTATATTCGTATGCATGGTGCAAAAGGATTGGCAAGAATAAGCAGGAATGCCCTATTAAACGCCAACTACCTATTGAAGAAATTGGAAAACCATTACGAATTGGCCTATCCAACAACTCCAATGCATGAAATCGTACTTTCAGCCAAGAAGCAGAAAAAACTAGGAGTGAAGGCAATTGACATTGCCAAAAGGCTGTTGGATTATGGTTTTCACGCGCCAACAATATATTTTCCCCTGATTGTTCAAGAAGCACTAATGATTGAACCAACAGATACCGAATCTATAGAAACGCTTGATGCATTCGCGGAAGCTCTTATCAGCATTGCAAAAGAGGCAGAAAGCGATCCTGAAAAAGTAAAGCAGGCCCCCATTACAACGCCGGTAAGTAGATTGGATGAAGCCAGGGCTGCAAGACAATTGAGGGTTCGGTGGAAACCAGAATCTGAATGAGGGAAAAAGAAAGGGTTTAAAAATTTTATATGGAAACAGATTATAATCGGACGCCAAAGATTATGATTGTTGACGATGTCCCATTAAATGTTGAATTACAAAAAACGTATCTTCTTTCAGCAGGATATGAAGTCATCGTTGCGATGGACGGGCAGGCAGCAATTGAAAAGATCAATACCGAAAGCCCCGATTTAATTCTTCTGGATATCATGATGCCCAAAATGAATGGATTTGAGGTATGCAAGAAACTTAAATCGAATCCATCAACTCAGTTTATCCCGGTTGTTATGGTTACAGCTTTGCAGGAAGTAGAAGACAAAATTAGCGGTATTGAAGCCGGGGCAGATGATTTTATTTCCAAACCATTTAACAAATTGGAGCTAATGGCACGTGTAAAATCATTGTTGCGGATTAAGTTTTTGCACGATGAACTGGAAGATGCAAAATACCAGATGGAGAAATTAGCCGCAACAGATGGTTTAACCGGTTTGGCAAATCATAGGCACTTTAAAGAACAATTAATTCTCGAAATCGATCGGGCCACAAGACATCAACACTGTCTCTCTCTTCTAATGATGGATATTGATTACTTTAAATATTACAACGACCACCAAGGCCACCCTGCCGGTGATGAAGTACTACGAAAAATAGCTGAGCTGATTCAAAAAAATTTACGAAAAATAGATATGGCTGCTCGATATGGTGGAGAAGAATTTACTGTTATATTACCGGAAGCTAACAGCAAAGCTGCGATTGTTGTGGCTGAGAAAATTCGTTACCTGGTAGAAACTACCAAATTCCCCAAAGAAGAGAATCAACCTAACAAATGTCTAACTTTGAGTATCGGAGTATCAACCCTTCCTAATGATACGGAAAATGGATCAGATCTAATTGATGTAGCGGACAGGAGGCTTTATAAAGCCAAGCAGAGGGGCCGAAATGCACTGGTTTATATCTAAAGCGTCAAGACGATCGATTCAAATTTTTTTTAATTTTTCTTATTTTTTGTTTTGATAATTATAAGATCATATTAACTTATTAGGTTGCTCAAACGTATCGTTGAATTAATTCGTATTGGTTATTTTGTACAAACAATGACATTCTTTCGCCATAAATTGCTTTTTAGATTACTCGCCATCACTTTGATTGCTGCTATCATTCCTCTTTTGGTTGCGACGATTATAATTCTCACAAAGAGTTATAATAGTGTGAACGCCAACGTAAATAATCGGCTCTCGAGTCAAATTTTTCATGTTTCTAACTATCTAAATGAAAATATAATTATCCCTTTAGAACGAATAAGTGATGTTCTGATTTTAGATTTGACTCAATCAGACAGTTCAAATGTTGATTTCATTTCTAAATTTCCCGCTATAGATAATGCAATCGTTTCAATTGCGGTTATTGAAGAAAATTCCAATGAAATAACAACCATATATGGTGAGTCTGTCTTTAATTCCATGATAGCCAGTCAAAATATTCTATCGGAGCTGGAACAAAGTAAAACTGTGTTTATGGTTGAATCTGCAGATGAACTTAGTGCAAAATATTTGGTTTATGGTCGTCGTCTTGATCCGAAGAGAGCTTTAGTAATTACACTTCAAGAGAATACGATTTCTAATTACCTTAGAGATTTTTACAAAACCAGAGAGATTGAAGATAATTTAGCGCTGATAGATATGAATCGACAGGAGACATATTTTTATGAAACGGGAAAAGAAGATGTAAATGATTATCCGATGGATTCTGCGTTTTCAAACTTAACAGTACAACCATTGGAACTATTTGAATATGAAAATTCAACTGATGAAAAGATTCTTGCTTGCTTCCTGGATTTATCGACTTTCCCCAATTGGAGAATCATAGCAGAAGTATCCGAAGATTTAGCATATGCACCGGTTCGGGAGATTCGCAACACTTTTCTCCTTTTGTTGTCAGTTGGATTATTGCTCACGTTGTTTGGGACCTATTATTATTGGAAAAAAATTACTGGCCCATTAGATCGATTTGCAAGAAGCGCAACTGAGATAGCCCGTGGAGATTTTAAACAAAAAGTGCAGGTAGATAGCGATGACGAAATCGGCCGGTTATCGAAAATATTCAATTATATGGTTTTCGAGTTAGGGCGCTTGAATGAGATGAATTTGAATAAAATCATTACGGAAAAAAATAAAACACAAGCCATTATCAAAAATATTGCAGACGGTGTAATAGTTACAGATAATTATGATCGCATCGTGACTTTGAATGTGGCTACGGAGAAATGGTTTAAGATATCGGAATCGGAAATTATTGAAAAACCGATTTCTATGGTCATTCATATACCAGACTTGATCCAATTTTTGGAAGAAATGAAAAGCAATCAAACCGAAAATTTTTATACCAGGGAATTGGTAATTAAATTACCGGGAAATACAAAAGATAGTATTTTCAAGGCCAAGGCAACTCGAATCTTTAGTGAAGAAAAATTCATGGGAGTAGTCACTATCTTGCGTGATATCACACAAGAAAAAGAAATTGACCGTATGAAAACCGAACTTGTATCAATAGTTGCGCATGAATTGAGATCTCCCTTAGCTGCCATTTCAGGGTTCGCAGAAATTCTTGGTAGCATTGGCCCAACAAAAGATCAGGTAGAAGAATATTCGAATATTATTCGTGAAGAAGCTGAAAGATTAGCAGAATTAGTGAGTAAATATTTGGATCTCACTAAAATTGAAGCAGGTCGAATGGATTTTGTCCCGGCTTTTTTCCAGATTAAAGAAGTGTTTGATGCAAACTTATACTTGGTATCTGCCCAGGCAGAGAAGAAAAATATTAATTTGGATATAAATTTTGCAAATGAGGACTTAGAAGTTTATTTTGATGAAAAAATGATGTCGGAAGTCATTGTGAACTTGCTTTCAAATGCAATTAAGTATAGTCCTGAGAACTCAACAATACGCGTTAAAGTATTGGAGAATTCAAAAAATGTTGATATTTTGGTAAGCGATTCCGGTTATGGCATTGATAAAAATCACTTGCCACACATCTTCGATAAATTTTATAGAATTAAAGATGATGTAAGAATTCAAGACGAAAAAGGAACGGGTTTGGGTTTATCTCTTGTAAAAGAAATTGTGGAATTGCATGGAGGCACAATTACCGTGGCCAGTAAAATGAACGAGGGAACTACCTTTAAAATAGTTCTTCCCCGTAAAGATCCGGCAACAGTTTGGCAACAATAGATATTCAAGATATTTTTAATGAAGAATCCTGAAGAATATTACAGTGATCTTGTTGAAAATGCTACTGATTGCTTTTATCTTCTTGATGCAACAGGGCATATTCGTTTTCTAAACCGGGCTGTTACCCAGCTAACGGGTTATACTCTTCAAGAACTACAGGGAAAGCACTTTTCTTTCTTTTTTAGTGACAATGAATATAAAAAAATTATTAGAAAATTTGAAAACGGTAACCCTAAAAATAGGAATATGGTTTTACAAACCTGGTTATCGGCTAAATCAAACACGATTATCTCGGTAGAACTAACTATAATCCCCATATTTCGACAAAAGAGGGTTGTAGGATTTCATGGAATAGTACGAGACATTACAAAAGACGTTATCGCTGAACAAGAAAGAAAAAAGCGCAGTCAGGAAATTCAACGGATCAATCGCCAGCTTATCGATAAAAACAAACAATTAAGCGAGTTGAATCAATTAAAAACCCAATTTTTATCAACAATCAGCCATGAGTTAAGAACGCCTTTGAATTGCATTCTCGGGTATGCAGAGCTTTTGAGAGAGGAGCTATATGGGCAAGTGAATGAAGCTCAAGTGAATGCTCTCAAAAACATATTCGATAGTGGTAACCATCTCTTAAAATTGATCAATGAGTTATTGGATTTTTCTCGGATACATAAAGGTAAGTTTCAACTTTATCCGGAAGCAAACCCCATTGTGAATATCATCGAGGCAGCTGTTTCTACGATCAAGCCCTCTTTGAATGGAGAGAAGTTGAAATTTATTCAAACGCTGGAAGATGACCTCCCAATTCTTTATATTGATGCTCAAAAAATTTATCAAGTGTTGTTAAATTTATTAAGCAATGCCGTTAAATTTACGGATTCCGGTGAAATAGAATTAAAAGTATACTGCAATAAAGGGTTTTTGGAATTTGCAATTCGAGATACAGGTATCGGAATTGCTGAGCCGGATATAGAAAAAATATTTGAAGATTTTCAACAAGTGGACGGAAGCATTAGTAGAAAATATGGTGGTGCAGGATTGGGATTAAGTTTAGCCAAAAATCTTATCCATCTTCATGGCGGAGAGATTTGGGTTGATTCAATTTTGCAAAAGGGTTCCACATTCTATTTTAACCTTCCTATTGATCATCGGATAGATTCAAATGGTGATAAACCATCAATCCATTCATCTGAAGACCAGGTAAACATGGAGTGGATACTGTAGAAGAATGAGTGTGTGATTTGACAGCGAATACCTCCAGAAAAAAAACGGTTCTTTTAATAGATGATGATCCCGGAATGCTTGATATCGGACGGGTTATCATAAGAAAGGGGGGATATAATTATGTATGTGCTACATCGGGAGAGGAGGGGTTTAAAAAGATAATTGAAGATCATCCGGATCTAATTATCCTGGATTATATGTTACCTAAACTCACCGGGAAAGATTTTTTTCTAGAGCTGATTACAAATAAAAAATATGAAGATTATTGTAAAATCCCCGTTATAATGCTAACGGCTCGTAATGATGAAGGTATTGACCAAGATGAGTTATTTGTGAAAGGATTAACAGCTTTTCTATTTAAACCCTTCGGTCATCGTGAGTTGATTAACATCATTCAGAATGCTTTGAAGACTAGGGAAATCCGTGACCGGAATCTTGAATTGGAAGAAGAAATTGAGCGAACCCGTTACAAATATCGTGATTTAATTGAGAATGCCAATGACCTAATCTTCACACTCGATGAACAAGGGAAGGTTATTTTTGTAAACAGACAGCTTCCTTTTCTTACAAAACTCAAATCCGAAGATTGGGTGAATCATTTCCTGGTAGATTTAGTTATTCCACAAGATAAACCTGTGGTTGAAGAAGCAATAGAAAAATGCATTCACGGCATTGGCCATCAATTTCAAATTCGAATTCGTGGTAAAGACCAAACTACAAAATATTTTGCTACGAATTTAAATCCGTTACGAGAACCCAACTCAATTTCCGGTATGGTGGGAATTGCCAGGGATGTTACGGAAAAATTTCAACTTGAATCTCAAATTGCTAGTTTGCAAAGCCTTACCGAAAGTATTATTAAGAGTATAAGCAGTGGTATGATTACAGTTGATCAAAATCGTAGGATTACCTTTATTAATTCTGCTGCAGAGGAAATATTAGGTTATTCTTTTAATGAAGTGATCAATCAAAAAATCGATTTTATCATTCAAAGCGACGAAATCGAGATCATACTTCCGCCCGAAAATGGTAAGAAACAGACTGTTCTTAGCCAGGAAGCTGTAATTACCCATAAAGATGGAAAAAAAATTCACATTGGATTTAGCCAAACTCCCTGGCGGAATGATGAAAATTCGAAATTAGGCACGATTATCACATTTCGCGATATTTCAACCACCAAGCAAATGCAGATAGATATGATCCGAATGGATCGGTTAGCTTCTTTGGGTGTTCTGGCAGCCGGTATCGCTCATGAAATTCGAAACCCATTGGCCGGAATCAAAACGATTGTACAAACCTTGGAAGAAGAAGTCGAGCCCAATCACCCACACCGTGAATATTTACAAAGAATTTTAAGGCAGGTAAACAGGCTTGACGAACTGCTAAAGACATTCTTTTCTTATGCGCGTCCTCGACCACCTATAAAGAAAAATAACAGGGTCAAAGATATCGTAAACGAAGTTATGGTTCTTTTGGGAAAAAAATTGAAATCTGCAAGTATCGAATTTTCCGAGAGCTATGAAAAAGACCTTCGTTCAGCCTACATAGACTTAAATCAGATTCTGCAAGTCTTTTTAAATTTGATCATCAATGCAGTAGATGCAATGCCGAATGGCGGTTCGTTGTCAATTTCCGCTAAAAACACCAAAATCACTCCTACCCATATGGATCGTAGGGGAAAAGCATACAAAGGCCCAAGAAAAGAATTGGCTTTTGTTGAAGTGAAAATTAGTGATTCCGGTATTGGTATTCGAAAAGAACACCAGGAGAATATTTTCGACCCATTTTTTACGACAAAATCACAGGGAACGGGTTTGGGGCTATCCATTGTTTATCGAATTATTGAAGAACATGGCGGCGAAATTCACGTTCAGAGTGAAATTGAAAAAGGGACTAGTTTTACTATATTATTGCCAACTGAAGGTTAGATTCATTGGAGAAAAATTTATTAATAATTGAAGATAATGAAGATTTGGGGATTTCCATTGCAGATGCAATGCGCAAAAAGGACTATCATGCACATACGGTTACTTCAGGGGAGGAGGGTATAGATTATCTACAAGATCATTTTGTAGACCTAGCCTTGTTGGATATCAGGCTCCCCGGGAAAAATGGCCTTGAGATCCTACAAGAAATAAAAGAATATGATCCTGACATTATAGTAGTGATGATGACGGCGTTTGCAGAAATTCCACAAGTTATTCAAGCAATGAAAAACGGCGCTTTTGATTACCTGCAAAAACCGTTTGAGTTGGAATTACTGCGGTTGGTTGTAAAGAAAGCGATGGAAACTCAAAAGTTAAGGCGAGAAGTTGCCCAGTTGCGGTGGCAACAGAAAATTGACTCTCCTGACTCGGAGCTATTTGGCACCAGTCAACTATTGAGGCAAGTAAAAGAATTTATTAATATTGTTAGTGTAACACCCAATACACCTGTTCTAATACAAGGTGAGAGCGGGACTGGAAAAGAATTAGTGGCCAATGCTATCCATCGTTCAAGTGGAAGAAAAAACAATCCTTTGATTAAAATAAATTGCGGCGCCATTCCGGAATATTTGCTAGAGAGTGAAATGTTCGGACATGAAAAGGGCGCATTTACAGATGCTAAGGCAACCAAAAAGGGCCTTTTTGAAATGGCCCACACCGGAACTATTTTTCTTGATGAAATATCCAGTTTAAGTCCTTCGCTTCAGCCTAAATTATTGAGGATCCTTGAAACCCACTCTTTTCTAAGAGTTGGAGGTACAAATAATATTCATGTTGATGTTCGCGTTATTGCGGCAACCAATCAAAATCTGCTTGATTGTGTTCGGAAAGGAACTTTCCGCGATGATTTATATTATCGTTTGAAGGTTATGGATGTTGAAGTGCCACCTCTCCGTAAACGGCGGGAAGATATTTTACCATTGGCAAAATTATTTATTGATGGAAACAACAGTCATTTTAATAAAGATGTAAAAGGCTTAACCCCGGAAGCCGAAAAAGTACTTATTCATTATGACTGGCCGGGAAATGTTCGAGAATTAAAAAATGTAATTGAACGTGCTGTGATTTTATGTCTTGATTTAAATATTGGTGTTGAACAACTTCCGCAAGAGTTAAATGTTGAGAGCCACAAAACTCCTGTTACTTTGGGAGATTCGTTGACTTCAGATATGTCTCTAAATGAAATGGAAAAGCGTCACATACTTTTCGTTTTGAAAGAGAATAAGAACAACAAATCTCAAGCATCAAGGGTTCTTGGTATTTCCCGATCAACCTTACGGGAAAAACTGCGGCAATATGGAGTAAGTGATGAAGAATATTAGATAATTTACAAATTCTTTGTCTACCAGTCTTAATGTTTTTTCATTATTATCAGGATATTTTTCCCCTATTTCCGGATGTTATTCATTTGCAATATCGGTTCACTGTTGTTATCCCTTTGTTGCAGTGAGCAAGGAGAAATTTTCATCCAACTCATATTCGAGGGGAATGTTGCTATTTTTAAAATCTAATTTTTTATCAACACGAAATTGCTGTTAAAATTGATTCCTTAAGTCATAAGTCGCGGAGCACGCAGAGGGTACAGAGGTTGATATAAATTTATCGCGTTGGGCTGAATTTTTCCAACCTGGTTAACAGTTTATCATGAATACCGTCAAAACTGCCATTTGACATAATTACCACATGATCTTTGGGCTGCAATTTGGGTAACAGCCAATTGATGATTTCGTTTACATCATCGTGATAAAAAGCTTCCTTATTTTTCAAGGTGAGGTCGGCCCGGATTTGTTCGCGATCCAGAATTTCTTCAGCAGTCAAAAGGTGGGCTCTATTAACCTTGCCGATTGCTATCCCATGAGCAGGGTCGAAAGCTCTCGGCAATTCTTTCTGGAAAATATTGCGTCTTGCTGTGTTAGTCCTGGGTTCAAAAATTGCCCACAACCGGCAATCCGGGTACTGATTATGTAATCCTTCCAGGGTTTCTCGAATTTCGGTCGGGTGATGTGCAAAATCGTCGTAAACTGTAATAGAATTGATAACTCCTCGAACTTCGAGGCGCCTGCGAATACTTTTAAAAGTATTAAATCCATTTTGGATTTCGTGTTTCGATAGTCCCAGGTAGTTTAAAACAACGACGCTCCCTGCTGCATTCATCGTATTATGATTCCCCGAAAGTGGAACAAAATATTCACCGGAAAAACTACCTTTGTTGTATAGTTCAAATTGAACCCCCTTGGGTAAGTTTTGTAAATTTTTAATTTGCCATTTAACGTCACTTCGAAATCCAAAGGTTTCAACTGGTGCGTAACTTTTATCAATCAATGTTCGTACATTTGCATCATCACCATTGACTACCATAAGCCCATTTTTTGGAATCAGGTTAATTAAATCACGAAAACTGATTAAAATATCATCAAGGCTGCGAAATATATCACAGTGGTCAAATTCAATATTATTAATGACAACGATTTCCGGAAGATAATGGACAAATTTTGAACGCTTGTCAAAAAAGGCAGAATCGTATTCGTCTCCTTCTAAAATAAATTCGTCTCCTTTTCCGGTTTTAAAACCATAACCAAAATTGATTGGAATTCCCCCTATGAAGAAACTTGGGTCTCGATTTGCACACTCTAAAACCCAGGCAAGAATTGATGTTGAAGTAGTCTTACCATGTGTTCCGGTAACCACGATGTTTTTCTTATCATAAAGAAAAAAAGTTTTAAGCGCTTCCGGAAGAGAGATAAACCGTAATTTATTTTCAAGCACATATTCTGCCTCCGGGTTACCTCGTGAAACAGCATTTCCGATGATAACCAAATCCGGGTTATTTTTTATATTTTCTTTCCGGAAGCTATCCACTGGTATGCTATTCTTTTCAAGGAAAGTACTCATTGGCGGATAAATACTTTCATCTGACCCTGTTACCTTGTAGCCCATTTTACTCATCATAACTGCCATATTGGCCATAGCTGAGCCACAAATTCCGATGAAATGGATTTGCTTGAATTCTTTTTTATCCATATTTCCTTTTTCGTAAATATTAAAAAGCGTCTCAATATAAAAATTGGAAACATAAACTTCCATAGATTTCCCGAATTCTGTATCGGTTCTGAGAACTGTCTCGTGTATGACTCACTTAACCGTTTTAATATTTTTGCAATTTGTGCTTAAATCGCCCTAAGATAGATTTGGTACGAATATGGCATTAGGAAATTGCAATGGACAAAAGGAATTAATAAAATTATTAATACATAAGGAGGTGTAATATGAAAAAAGCTAACAAGAAATATTTTAACCGGATCATTCCAGTTTTGTTTCTATCTTTAATATCGTCGCAAGCAATAGCCCAAATGGCGCCAAAAGCTATTGAAGGAGGCGATGGTGTTTATTTTACGCAGTCACCCAGGGTTTCGGAAAAGGGCAAATTAGGATTAAAACTAACCAGTTATTATCATTCCGAAATGGTCAATAAGTATAACTCCAATGTAATGCTTATGAAAGTTGCAGCCTCAGGAGCATTTGGCTTAACAAGTAAATTGGAGTTACAGGGATTGGTTACAACCTTTGCACATTATGTTTCAGAGTTTTCTTCTAATAAATATCAGACCGGGTTGGGCATTGGTAAAATTGGATTAAAATATTCGTTGCCTGATTTCAAAAGTTTTTCCATTTCACATGCAGTTAAAATGAGTCTGGAAACTCCCGGAGGAGCTTTGTTTGTCGATGCGCCGGGTTATCCTTTTGATGGCAAAGCATATACCTTGGAAGCCCTGTACCTGGTTTCTAAGCCAATTACGTATAATCTGGAAGGACAGTTTAATATCGGCTATGCTAATGAAGATCTACAAGGCATATGGGATTTGCGTAATCAATTGTTGGCTTCTTTTTCTTTAAAATATCGGTATAATAGCCGGATGTTTTTATTGGCAGATGTTTATACCCGGACTTCCCTGGATGCTAATTTTGATTTATTCAAGGACTACCTGAATGTTTCTCTCGGTGCGCAATATTCTCTCACACCGAAATTAGGGTTGGAAGTTGGTTTCATGCGTTCGTTAGACAATCTGAAAAAAACACTTACAGCCAACTACAAGGAAAACTGGCAATTACTAGTCGGTTTGAATTTCTCACTTGATACATTCCGTCCGGATTATGACAATGATGGAATAGATGATCGAAGAGATTTGGATCTGGATACACCCAGGGGATGGGCTGTTGATGGAACTGGAGTGCCACTAGATTCAGACAGAGACGGTGTGCCGGATGCTATCGATCAAGAGATTTTGTCTTTCCGAGGTGCTGAAGTAGATGCCTTTGGATTGGCTAAAGATTCGGACAACGATGGAGTTCCGGATGGTATTGATGTTGAAGAGAATTCAGATTCTGATGCGATTGTTGATTTTATGGGCAGAACCATTATCCCTGTTGACAACCGGCAGAGTTCAATGGCGAAAGTAAGTATCATTTCCGATAGATTTACCCAAAAAAATCTGTTAGTCGGTTTGGTAAAGCAGCCGATATTCGGTATTTATTTTGATTTTAATAGTTCGGAAGTTGTGGCTGGTTATATTGAACAACTCGATCAAATTGGTGAAATATTAGAGCAGAATCCGGAAATTCAATTAGAAATCATAGGATTTACAGATAGTGTTGGTACTGAAGAATACAATGAAAAGCTTAGTATCAAACGAGCAGAAGTGGTTAAAAACTATTTAGCAAAAAAATTTAAAATAACAATTGATCGTCTCCCCACAACTGGTTATGGAGAATATACAAGTTTGTCTATGAATCCGAATTACAAAGCGTTCCCAACTGCATTACATCGCCGTGTTGCATTCCGAGTGATTGATGATGGAATTATTATAACTGGATTACCGGATTTAGATGCAAATGAAGAAAAAAGAAATTCGAGCCTAAGAGTATTAATTCGTTAAAACATGTGAGCTGGTATTGAAGGCCAGTATTTATTAATAAAAGAGGCGGTTTTTAGCCAGTATTTTCTGGATGAATAACCGCCTTTTTTTTGTAATGCATGGTACTTAAAATTTTATTTGAAACTTGCTATTGCCCTATCCGTGGTTTCATAGGTTTCAAAAATGGTCATAAGCTTTGTAATCATGAATAAATTTTTTATCTTCTCAGTAGCTCCGGAGATCTTCAACTGACCTTCCGCATTCTTTAATGTGCTCATACATGCCATTAATGAACCTAAACCGGAACTGTTCATCCATTTTACTTTACTTAAATCGATCACAACATTGTGGATTTTATCAACTATGAGGCTTTTGACTTTCTCATGGATTTGCGTTGTATCCGGGCCGCCCATCATATTCCCTTTAAGATAAAGAATCGCAATATTGTCCCGTATCTCTTCTTTTATTGTCATTTAGCATCCTCCTTGAGGCTTGGTTTAGGAAAATAAGAAATTAATAGTGTCATCCTTATTGTAAAGGGTACTTGTTTAAATTTAATTAGTTAAATTTTGACTTGCAATGCATTTGTTACCCTAAATTAATTTCATGGCGATTTATTTATTCGGTTTTTTCTTGACCAGTGTAACTACGGTTCCTTGGTCTGAAAATGAATAGTCCACTGAATCCAGCAATGAATTTAGTATAAAAATTCCTCTGCCACTTTCTTTAAGTAAGTTATCCGGTAATAGTGGATCCTCGATTTTTTTGAGGTTAAAACCAGGACCTTCATCTTTCACTTTGGTTATCATTGAGTCATGATTAGAAATGATCTCAATTGTTACTTTCTTTCTTTCATCACTCTTATTAGCGTGTATGATTGCATTACTAATCGCTTCTGTAATTGCGATAACAATGTTATCAACCTCGGGCTCGCTAAATTGCATTTTTTTTGCATTGCTTTCAACAAATGATGCCGCTTCTTCAATTCTATCGATATTACTAGGAATTACCATTTTAACGGACATAGGCATATCAATAATAATCAGTTTTCTTTCTCTGTATTCATTGAAATTATAGCCATCAATATAATGATACTTAATAGAATACGCAAGGCTTTAGTCAAATAAATATTGAAGGTTAGAAGAACCAATGTGTATTTAATTCTATTCGATTAATTGTGTATGTTTGTCCCGATGGGGTGGAAATCTTAAGACGTGATAGGGAAAAAAGGGCTCGTCTCTTTTTATTATTTCGAAGAAATAATTTTAAGTAGGGACCATAACTCGTAAAATCCTTTATTTTTTCCCTGGATTGTTTTCCCGTCGTTTGAAAACGATAGCGCCATTCTCGGCGAATATAGGCGGTGAGGCCTGTGTAAGCCATCAAGTTTCCAATAATTGGATATTCACAACCCAATGTAAGTTGATGATTCCGTCGATTTAGAGAAAGCTGTTCGGAAAAATCTTTCCAAAATAGTCTCCCGCTTTCTTCCAATTCCAGACGATGGAACAACTGTATGTGAAATTTTCCATATGTTCCCAAAGCGAGAGAGTCTGTAAGTGTAAATTTTCGATAAACAAAACTTCGAACAAGAAATTGCGTTTTTTCAAAATCAAATTCTGTATAATTTGCTTGCACCTCGGCACGCTGGGACCATTGAAAATTTTGCAAGTTATTATATTTCAAAAAAGTACCAAACTGGATAATCCGGTTCCAATTGTTGTTTGCACTTCTCTCTGAGAATAAATATGAAAGATGGTGCAAATACGCTTTTGAATCGATTCCGATCTTGAGGAATGGAGATATTCTTCTCGTGAATGTAATTAAAAAGTTTGTCCGAAACTCATCACGGTCATCAAAATTAGTTGAATCCGGCGTATCGTATTGGAGTCGTGAAATAGTTATCCTTGCAGCAATTAAGTCTTTTGATGTAAGTTTCCAATTCACAAATGAATTCATAGAATAAAGAAGGCCCCTGTTATCAGGAATCCCGATACTACCGATGTAGGGGGTAGGTGTAATGGTTTCCGAACTTTGATAGGCTTGACTTCGATTTCGGTAACCGCCACCAAAACCAAAGTTTAAATTTGTCGATTGCCAGCGAATCTGGCTCCGCCATTCGGTTTCTGTATCTTCACGTTCTCGACGGCCGGTTGCTTCTTCATCAATAATCTGGTCCACTTTACTGGTTCTGCTAAATAATCTTGTGTAAAGCTTCCAAATAATGTGATTGCTAACTTGGTAATTTAAGCGGTTGCTAAAATCGGTCTCTTTTTCGACCCTTGTTTCCAGGTTACCAGTCTTGGAAATAAAATAGTTTATCCTGCGATAACCAGATCTAAAACTTAATGAATCCGATGTGTTTGCATAAAACTTTCTGGAGACCTGATAATTAAGCTGGTAATCTCGGTTATTTCGATCTTGAGCAAAATCATTTTTGAATTCCAGTGAATAATTATTAGTATAATCGGCTACCTTAAAGGGCAATGAACTGCTTTCAACTTGGAAGAAGAACCCTCGTTGAGTTTGGCCAAATCGTTGGTCGGACTTCCACCCGGTGTAATTTTTGACTTCAAATTTTCGTGTTGGCTGAAGAATCCATCCTATCCCAAATTGATGAGAATTGGTATTGTTTACAATACCAGTTTGTTTATCGTAAAAAATCTTGGATTTCAAAAAAGCAGCCCCGGTAATCCATGGCTTGATTCGATAAGTGTATTGTGATGTGAAGAATTGATCGTCCTTCCACTTATCCGTATTCAAGGTAGATTCGAGTAAATCCGAATTATAAATTTCCGAAATGGTTAAACTTTGATTTGGGTTGATCGGAATTAAATAAAAAAAACGAGTACGCCAGATATAACTACTAAAATCCTGACGAAAACTTAATTGTAGTTGATTTCGAATTTGAGCATTTGAATGATCCGTGTGTAAAAATAATATAGGGATGGAGATTAAAATAAAGAAATAGGTGCGTGACTGCATGATGGATTATCGAAAAAAGGACAGTGGTGCTCCGTAAGTGCTTTATACGGTTTAGGTTCAATCACTTTTGTACAGAATGCCTAATCCATATCATTAATTTTTAGTATCACTAGAATGGGTGAGTTTCGCTCGTTTTTGTTTTTTTCGTTTCTTTTTAAATGGAAACAGATCGTCTAATGTAATTTCATGATCCGTTGGACGTCCGGGGGTAACTACACCACCGGAAATGATTAGTTTGAGAGCATCTTCTGTAGAAATCGATAACTTGATTAAATCCTTTTTTGGAATGAACAACAAATAGCCCGAGGTCGGATTTGGCGTCGTCGGGAGAAAGATGCTATAAACATCTTCTTCAATTTTTTCTTGGATTTCACCTCTTGTGTCTTGCGTTATAAATCCCATTGAATACATACCCTGTCGAGGATATTGGAATAAAACGACTTCTTTAAAAACCTCTCTTTTTTCAGCGAACATTGCTTCAAAAATCTGCCTGAGCGCAATATAAATTTTACTGACTAATGGAATTTTAGTAACCGCAAATTCTCCAGCTCGAAATAATTTATGACCAAAATAATTTCGAACAGCCATTCCTGTTAGGATTGTCACAAAAACCATGGTGATGATGCCGAGACCTGGGATTTTACCCTGGTAACTTGGCAGACCAAAGAAATCCGCGGTAGTATTAAAAGTATTTAGTAATAATCCGTCTAACCCATTGAATAATCTCCAGAATATATAGATAGTAAGCGCAATTGGAGTAATTACCAAAATACCGGTAATTGAATAACCTCTTAATCTTTTGATCATGTTTATAAACCTGCTATTTTGGGTTAAAGCAATCTTTGATTTGTTGAATAAATCGGATAAAAATTGAAATAATTTATCATGAACTAAAAACAAAAGCAAATAAAGTAAATCATCAAGAATGAATGAGGTAAAACTGGAAAGAACCTTTTAATGATAGAATTAAAGTGAAGGTTTTTCGGATGGGGTGTTTTTTCTAATCCAATATATCTCTTCGCCTTTTTTGATAAAAAAATATTTCTCACGGGCGATTTTTTCTATGTATTCATAATCGTTCTTTAGCCGTTCGATAGATTCTTTTATGGTTTGTTGTTCCTTTTTCAGTTGCTCGGTTCTTTGGCGAAGTTGTTCTAATTTTTGTTTGGTTTTAAAGTGCTGAAGGATTCCATATTGATTAAAAGAAAGATAGTATAAGGCAGCTATCCCGAGACCCGCTCCAAGTAAAAACTTTATTTTTTGGATAGATTTTTGATTACGATGAAAACTTGATCTTTTTCGAACCACTGGATTCCCAATACTATCTATTTTCTTGTAAATATTTTAATAAGATTTAATGGTTTTTTTCCCGGGGTAGTAGGCAATACTTCCCAGTTCTTCTTCAATCCGAAGTAATTGGTTGTATTTCGCGGTTCTTTCTCCTCTTGTTACCGAACCGGTTTTTATTTGACCTGAATTGGTTGCAACGGCAATATCTGCTATAGTCGTATCTTCAGTTTCACCGGAGCGATGAGAGATCACTGTTCTATAGCCATTGGTTTTTGCAAGTTCAATAGTTTTAAGGGTTTCCGTAAGTGTACCGATTTGATTGACTTTAATCAGAATTGCATTAGCAACTCCTCTCTCAATCCCTTCCTGGAGTATTTTCACATTGGTCACAAATATATCATCGCCAACCAATTGGATTTTATTGCCAAGTTTTTCTGTGATGATTTTCCATCCATCCCAGTCATCCTCTGCCATGCCATCTTCAATCGATACAATAGGATATTTTCTTACAAGGTCAACATAATAATCTACCATCTGTTCGGAAGACAGCCTTTTCCCTTCTGATTCCAGGTTATAAATTTGATTATCCGCATCATAAAATTCACTGGAAGCAGGATCAAGACAAATGAAAATCTCTTCTCCGGCAGAATAACCGGCCGAATTAATCGCTTCAAGAATCAATTGAATGGCTTCTTCGTTGGAGTTTAAATTAGGTGCGAATCCGCCCTCATCGCCGACTCCGGTGGAGTAGCCCTTTTTCACCAGTAATTTTCTTAATGCATGAAATGTTTCTGCAGCATAGCGAAGTCCCTCCCGAAAAGTAGGAGCTCCAGCTGGATAAATCATAAATTCTTGCAAATCCACATTGTTGTCTGCATGTTTGCCGCCGTTAATGACATTTAGCATGGGAACTGGTAGTGAGTGCGCATGAACGCCACCAATGTATTGATATAAAGGTAAACTATAAGCTTTAGCCGCAGCTTTGCAAACCGCTAATGAAACTCCCAAAAGTGTATTCGCACCCAATTTTGTTTTAAAATCAGTGCCGTCAAGGTCGATCAATAGATTATCAATTTTCATTTGGTTTGTTGAATCCATACCGATTAGTTCATCGGCAACGGTTTCATTAACTGTTTTCACTGCTGTCAAAACGCCCTTGCCCATGTAACGGGAATCATCTTTGTCCCGTAATTCCAGTGCTTCTCGTTCTCCCGTTGAGGCTCCGGATGGAACTGCTGCCTGACCGATTACACCGGATTCCAAAATAACATCAACTTCAATGGTTGGATTTCCCCTAGAATCAAGAATTTCTCGGGCAATAACATCAACGATGGCCGTCATAAAATCTCCTGTTGACATTTTTTTGGGATTAAATCAAAATTGTATTGGTGAATTTTAACTTTTTATCACGTTGAAGATATAATTTTCTTTTCGCTTTGCAAGTAGAATGTAGTTAAAAAAATAAGAGTAGAAACTAACTGAATTTCTTAATCATTGGAACCCCTGGTAACCTCGCCTTCCAAAAGAGATGAACTCTCTGGTTTACCTTAAAAGTTAGATGAGAAGATGAGGTAGAGGCTAGAGGATAGAGGCTAGAGGCTAGAGGCTAGAGACTAGGAAAAAGTAGCAAAGTGACAGAGTGACAAAGGCACCCTTCGACGGAGTTTATCTTGAGCAAGGTCGAAAGGTTCAGGGCAGGCGGCAGACGGAAAAACATGAAACGGGGAATAGGAGAATGGGGCAAACGGAGAAAACCACAGAGACACAAAGACACAGAGTGACAAAGTAACAAAGGCACAAAGGCACAAAGGCACAAAGGCACAAAGGCACAAAGGCACAAAGAAAATAGACTTGATAACTAGAGCAAACCTATTGTATTATTTCTCTGATTGCTCAATACAACTCAGAATAGGTGGAAAAACATTCATATTCAGCACTTCGGTAGGTGAATAAAAACCGGCAGATATAACTTCGCGGTTATCTACTTCGATTCGAGGTTTTTCATTGACTCTTAATGTAAAAATAGTTACATGATCCTCCCGGTTTTCCCAATTATGCTGCGTATCTACAACCAGTTCTAATTCACCAGGTTTAGCCATAATTCCAATTTCTTCCTAAGCTCTCGAATAACGGCATTAACTGCGGATTCCTTGCGCTTCAAGTAACCTCCCGGTAAACTGTAATAGCCATGATAGGAATTTTGCACAAGCAAAATTGTCCTTGATACCAGACAGCAATTAACGCTCCATCTGTTTTTGGCTTTCGGATTGCCCAGTAGAGTTTTATGGTACGGTATGCAATAAAATATATGATTCGAAAAATTTGATCGACAATGGGTTTCATAAATTCCATTCGGGATTGCGGGATTACTGTTTATCAGAATCCGGAAAATAAAAAAACCGATCCATCAACTTAACATAATTGCTCCACTTTTTCCCCTCTTCTTGTTCGCTTTCTGCGATACGCAAAAAGGCATCTACTTTTGAATCGAGTTGATCTACCATATACAGAACGATGGCTTCAAGTGTCATTGGTACGACAGGTGCACCATGTGCAAGCTCACCATGATGGCTTAATATTAAATGCAGGATTTGCTTGCGTAATTCGCCCGGAAATTCCGGGATATCTGCGATTATCCGCTCAACCGAGGAAGCGCCGAGGGCTACATGGCCAACTAGCCTTCCTTCATCGGTGTATTCAATGAAGCCCCGATCTATTGCGTAACTCTTTATTTTTCCTATGTCATGCAAAATAGTAGCCGTTATGATTATGTCACGGTTGATAGTTGGGTAGTGAGATGAAAGAAAATCACAAATTTGAACCATCGATATTGTATGTTCAAAAAGTCCTGCTAAACGGTTATGGTGCCACAATTTGCCTGCCGGAATCTGCTCAAACAAATGACGGGTATCCTTTTCTGAAAACATTCGAGTCAACAATTCCTCCAAATATTTATTGCGGATTGATTGAATGATCTTGTTGAACTCTCCTCTTAATTGATCCAACTCTTTTTTTGGACCCGGTAAAAAGTCGGCTGGTATTAAATGGTCTTCATCGCACAGTGCCTTCATTTTTTCGATGACAAGTGAAGTTTTCCCTTTATAATCGATAATACGTCCTTTAATTTTAACAATATCACCAATATGGTAAATTTCATTTTGTTCTTCCACTTCCTGCCAAATGGTTGCGGATATCCTCCCGGTCGGAAGTCCCAACTCTAAAGCCAGATAAGGCTCGTTGTCAGTCTTCTTTGTTCGTATTTCTTTCTTGCGAATAATAAAAAATTCAGTAATTTTTTCCCCGGGTTTTAATTGTTTTATTGATCGTGATAACATCGTTCCCCCAATTCGTTTAATTGAATATTTAGCTTAACTATTTAATTTTATGTATACATTATTTTGGGATTAATTTCAACAAATCATTCCTTGATTTTTTGATGATGTTCTCAACTGTCATATTTTACAGAGTTGGTAAAATTACGAAATGAATAATCTGTATGCAAACCTAATGGAAATAAGAGCCATTATATTGAGGACTTTTCCTTATGTATATTTATGAAAATATATCCGAACTATTATAATAGTGATTAATATAAGGTTTGTGTCGTTCAAAATATGATCGGCTATTGTAATAATTAAAAAAACTTGTTATGTTTCTTTTACGTATAGTAAACTTAAAGATATTATGGCTCAACAACGACATTTAAACAATGCTCCTATAACAGAAGCATTGATAGATATTCGAACAAAACTTCCAGACTCATTTCAAACCAAAGAATTTATTCCTTTGAAGGAGAAGCTTTCTAATAACTACCCTATAGTTGAGGAGCAATCTTTATTGAGAGGGCATCATGAAATTAAAAATGGAAAGCCAATTGACCTACAAATCGAGAACTTAGGCATACAAGGATTTTTATTAAAAACAAATGATAAAAAACAAGTCGTTCAATTTAGAATTGATGGTTTTACCTTCAACCGTTTGAGACCTTATTCAGACTGGGTGGATATTCGTAAAGAAGCTCAAGAATTGTGGCCTCTATATATGAAATTTGCCAAACCTGAAGCTGTTACACGATTAGCTGTGCGTTATATTAATCAGTTAAATATTCCGTTACCCATTCATGATTTTTCTGAATACTTAATATCTGCCCCTAATATTCCCGAAGAACTACCACAGGCTGTTATGAGTTTTTTGAATAGGGTGACAATTTATGATCCTACCCAAGAGATTACTGCAAATATTACACATAGTTTTGAGAGTGTTCCTCAACCCAATTCTGTTACAATAATTTTGGATATTGATGTATTTAAACAAGGAGACTTTCCCATAGACAATAAAGAAATCTGGTACATCTTTGAAAAACTTCGTGATATGAAAAATAGGATTTTTTTTAGTAGTATCACAGAAAAAGCAGCGAGGTTATTTGAATGAGCACTTTATGTTTACCAATGAAAGATTACAACCCAATATTTAATCCATATGGGGACAGAGGCGTGAGCGAAGATGCCTCTACTTTGAAAGAGCGTTTTGCTGGGATAATTGAGGATAATAGTATAGTTTTCGGATGGTCAAAAGAAATTATCCAAACCATAAATGAGATTATGAAAGAATGTTCATCTGATAATTGGGATGGATATGGAGCGCAGGCCATTGATATGGCTTCTTACAAAGAAACATTGCGTTTCATCCATTTTTTGCCAAAAACTATACCGGTCCCACAAATAACAGTAGAGCCTGATGGTGAAATCGCATTAGGATGGTATCACACTAAACGCAGAGTATTTTCGGTGAGTATAGGGAGAAAAGGAGAACTAACTTATGCAGGACTTTTTGGGTATAATAAAACACACGGGACAGAATATTTTGGGAATGAATTACCTAAAACGATTTTGGACAACATTCAAAGAGTTTTTGCATAAAGAGTACCCTGAAACAGATATTACCCCTTTAAAGGAAATTGAGGATACCGAACCTTTGGGACGTTATCTCATGAGCAAAAGGCATTTTAGTATTGAAAATAAAAGAGTAAAAGACGCAGCCTTTATGCCGGCCCCCGATTTTTGCTTGTCTGTTTTTAGGACACAAGGACTCACAGAAGATGAAATTTGGAAATTAGGCTATGAAGAAGTTGTTAAAAAACTTCCAGCACCGAGAACCCTATATGGAAGGGGACAAATTATTTTATTAGCCGTAAAAGAGGTTAATTTGGAATTAGATCCCGACGACACTCCCTCCAGACATGCAAATATCGTTGGTTGGCCTCAAGAAAAATCCGAACAAAAGCTGATTGCATTACAATTGGCAAGTGAAGCTATATTGAAATTAAAAACCTGAGCTCCATTAAAACTCTCAACTGCGGATCAACCGGCTACAGTGGCGCGCCGTTATGCTCTAACCTAAGTAAGATTAATCTTAATGAAATCCTAAAAATCAAGCAAAAACGTTACAAATACGTTACTTTTACTATTAGAAAATTACTATAAGTATTTTATTAACAATAGTTTACAATATTCATTTAACAATATCACCATATCGTAAATTTCATTTTGCTCTTCCACTTCCTGCCAAATGGTTGCGGATATCCTCCCGGTCGGAAGTCCCAACTCTAAAGCCAGATAAGGCTCGTTGTCAGTCTTCTTTGTTCGTATTTCTT
>JADFJB010000039.1 GCA_022566355.1 candidate division KSB1 bacterium | reverse complement strand
AAAGGTGGGATACCGATTCCATCGCTCTCATAAGTATTTGTTTTTATGTAACATTGCTTTTGGAAAAAGCGATTGCATCGGTTTTTAGAGTAGACTCATAGATAATAGATAAGTAATTATAAAAAAAAAGGCAGAAACAATTTGTGTTCCTGCCTTTTCAAAATCAAGTTATTATTAGTATTATTCCTCCTGTGGAGGCCTATAATTAGCCTCGATATTTAACACAATTTTTACTATATCACTAACAACCAACCCACCGCCGTCCAGGGTTCTGTGCCACTTAACATTGAAATCTTTGCGGTTGATTTCCAGAGTAGCATGGAGACCTAGTTTAAATCCTCCCCGCCGGGTTGGTATTTTGCCCAAAACCTCGAAGGGAATTTCAACTTCTTTGGTTACATCCTTAATGGTTAAGCTGCCAATAGCCACATAATCGTCATCTCGCTTTTCAACCTTAGTAGTTTTAAATAGGATCTCGGGATATTTCTCAGCATCAAAAAAACCATCACTTTTGAGGTCATCATCCCGTCTTTCATTGTTTGTATCAATACTATTTACATTGATTTTACCTTCAATGGTAAATTTCATAATGTCCTTTTCATCATAATTTATTACACCCTCAAACTCGTTGAATCTGCCTTGCACTGTAGAAATAACCATATGCCTAACAGAAAAAAGTACATTTGTATGAGCTTTATCGATGGTATATTTATCAGCTCCTATGACTAATCCTGTCGACCATATTGTAAACAATGCAACTAAAATTAGTTTTCTTTTTTTCATTATTTTCTCCTTTTTAATTAATGAAATAATTATGAGTTCATTCTAAAAAGGTGGGATACCGATTCCATCGCTCTCATAAGTATTTGTTATTATGTTTCAAAATTTTTTAGAAAAGCGATTGAATCGGTTTTTAGAGTAAACTCAATTATATTAGAAAATATTGGATGCACCCGAAACGTTGCTAATGATTCGGATATCCTTCCAGGTGTTCATGCATAAATGGGTCGTTAATTGGCAATATTGCATGCCTTTGGATTGCAAACAAATACACCAGTCCAAATATTCCTAAAAATCCAAAGCTAATTAGAATTTCTGAAATACCGATTGGTATAGACTGTTCATGCCAAATTGAAGGTACAATTAGTAAGAATCTTTCACCCCATAACCCAATTAAGGTAATAAAAGCTACCGTAATAATTAAATTGGGTTTTCTCTTGAGGCTTTGACTTAGTAATAGAACAAAAGGTATTATAAACCCGAAAGCGAAAACAAATTTAGCTAAGTAGCTCCATGGCTTCGTTCGAATACGTAAAATGACAAATACGGTTTCTTCCGGAAGGTTTCCATACCAAATTGGCAGGAATTGAGACCAAAATAAATAACCAGACATTACAGTAAATCCAAACATCAACTTACCCAGATCAAAAGTTTGATTAGAAGTAATGTATTGGTCCATATTTAAATATTTTTTAGCCAATACAGATATAACCATTAAACAGCACAGAGCGCTTAAAAATGTTGTTATAAAATAGTAACCGCCAAAAAGAGTGCTATACCAATGCGGATCTAATGACATAATTAAATCAAACGCAATAAGTGAATAAATCAAAGCGTAACTAATAACAATGGCTGGTGCAATTTTGGTTGATTTTGCAAAAGCTAATTTACCAATTTCAACACCATCTTTCCCATCGGCACTGGTTGACAATTTCAAGAAAGCGAAACTAAGAACTGCTAAAATGAGAAACCCAATAAAATCTCTGGTAAATAAAAAGGGAAATTGAAGCCAGGATTGTTTTTGGGGAATGGGTACCGGGTGTTCAATCCAGGAAAACAGATGCAATCTACCAAAATATAAAATAATAAGGAATACCAAAGATAACGGTAAGAAATAAGCGCCAAGCTCTGCCAGGCGTTTTAAAACCCTGCCCCATCTGGCATTTGCCATTTGAAGTATCACGGCGAAAACAACCATTCCTTGCGCCAAGCCTGTAAAGTAGAGAAAGTTAACAAGGTAAACCTGCCAGGCACGTTCAGGACTTTCACTCATTATGCCCATTATAAAACTAACCCCACCCAAAACTGCCAGCAAAGCAAAGATCATACGCCATTTTGATGAAACTCCTTTTGCTTGATGTGCGGTTGCATCGGCATATAGATTTTCTTTATCGAACATTTACTTCCTCCGCACCAGTTGCATTCAAAATTCTTTCATAGTCTTCCTTTTCAGATTCCAGAACTGTTAAGGCAATTCCGTATTTATCATTCGAAAATCTTTCATCGTAAGTATTCTTAATTCTATAACTGTTTATATGGTTCATAAATGCTAAACCGATTAAAGTACATATAGCGCCTAACAGAATTGCCATTTCAAAACCTACTACAACGAACGGCGTGATCTCCACGGGTTGTTTGCCGCCTGTTATTAAGCCATATTTTAATGAGCTCCATATGGCAAGGGCAAACCCGCCAACACAACCACTTATAGCGCCGAACAGGGTAAAATATCTCACTTTGCTGATTTTCTTTTCCATCGCTTCATCAATATGATGGTTAGGTATCGGCGAATAAACCACCATTCTTTCCGGCAGCTTTTCTTTAACTTTTTTAATGCCATCAAGTACATCATCTAGGTAGGAATAAACTCCTACAAGAGAAACGTTTTTCATTGATTGTTACCTCGATTTCTCATAGGAGGGGGTATCAACTCTTTCATTTCCATAATAGAAACAGATGGCAATAATTTAATGAATGAAAAGAAAAACATAAAAAACCACCCGAAAGAGCCTAACGTTATTCCCCATTCTATAAGTGATGGCGAATAATTGCCCCATGCATATGGAATATACTCATGTGCCAAAGAAGTTACAATGATGACATAGCGCTCAAACCACATACCAATGTTGACGCAAATACTTATAATCAAAAGAGTTATTAAATTGGTGCGAATTTTCTTAAAAAAGAAGAGTAACGGAATTATCGCATTACAAATGACCATTGTCCAATATTCAGGTGCGTAATGACCGGTTGCCCGCCACCGAAATATTTCATATTCGTATTCATTGCCGCTGTACCAGGCTATAAAGAATTCCACTCCGTAAGAATAACCAACAATCGATCCGGTTAATATAATCATTTTAGCCATGGTTTCCAGGTCTAACATGGTAATCAAGTGCTCAGTTTTAAACACCTTTCTAATTGGAATTAGAAGCATAATGACCATAGCAAGCCCTGAATGGATTGCACCGGCAACAAAATAAGGAGCAAAAATAGTACTGTGCCAGCCCGGGACAATAGACATTGCAAAATCCCAGGATACAACACTATGTACTGAGATTACCAATGGAGTCGCAAGCCCAGCGAAGAAAAGGTAGGCGCTGCCGTAGTGATGCCACAGTCTATGGCTTCCTTGCCAGCCAAGCGACAAAATACCATAGATTTTCTTTCGAACACCTTTTGCTGAATCTCTTACAGCCGCTATATCGGGCAGCAATCCGAGAAAGAAAAACAATGCGCTAACTGCTAAATACGTGCTGATTGCTAATACATCCCAAATCAAAGGGGATTTAAAATTTGGCCACAAAAATCGTTGATTGGGATACGGAAATAACCAATAAGCGAACCAAACTCGACCCAGGTGAATAAGCGGAAATAATCCTGCAGTAAGCACCGCAAAAACTGTCATTGCTTCAGCGCTACGATAAATCGAGGTTCTCCACCTGGCTCGAAACAGAAACAAAATGGCTGAAATGAGAGTTCCCGAATGCGCAATACCAACCCAGAAAACAAAATCAGTGATGTAGACTCCCCAGCCAACCGGGTTGTTAATACTGGCCACTCCCATTCCCATGTAGATTTGATAAGCCCAACAACTCGCTCCGATCAACACCATAGTGACAAATGTTGCAATCAAACCATAGTAAGGTAATTTCGGCGGGTCAAGCATGCCAATTACGGATTCGTTAATCCTTTTATATGTCAATGTTTCACTACTCATCGAGCAATCATTCCATATTAAGTTAAGATTCAGATTTTCTTAAATAAGTCACAGCTGGTTTAGTATTTAAATCCTCCAGCTCTACAAAACCTCGACCGTCTGCAGCGAGTTTTGCGACTTGGCTTTCAGAATCGAGAAGATTTCCAAAAACAATGGCGTTCGCCGGACATGTTTGTTCACAAGCAGTACGAACTTCACCATCGGCGACTTTTCGGTCATCATCTTTGGCAAGATCTTTAGCCGTCCTGATTCTTTGTACACAAAACGTACATTTTTCCATGATTCCCTTGGTCCGATTGAAAATATCAGGATTTAACATCAGATCGAGGGGTGCTTCCCAGACCGGATCGAACCAATTGAATCTTCGAACCTTGTATGTACAGTTATTGGCACAATATCTTGTTCCTACACAACGATTGTAAACCTGGGCGTTCAGGCCATCCTCATTATGATAAGTGGCATAAACAGGACAAACAGGCTCACAGGGGGCATTGCCACAATGCTGGCATAACATCGGTTGAAAGGTTGCATCATCATCCTGGCTATATTTTGTTTCAATTCTTATCCAGGACATTTCGCGACCCTTTAGATGTTCAACAGCGCCAACAATAGGAATATTATTTTCAATATAGCACGCAGCAACACAAGCGTTGCACCCTGTACAAAGGTCCAGATCAATAGCCATGGCCCAGCGATAATTTTTATGGACATGAGCTTCATACATTGAGGGCGCTTCACCGTCCCCCTTATTCTCTTCTTTATACTCATCCGGGCTATGTTCTTTTTTTCCACCATGCAAATTGTAGCGTTTTGCAGCAATCTCGTGATCTAACGATTGACCAGACAGAATTGGGAACGCAATGGTAGCTCCTGTTTCCTCAACGGTTATATTCTCAACATAACAAACATAATCCCCCGTTTCGGTAATTTGTAAAGGTACATCTCCTACGAGGTCTCGCTGAACCATCAAAATATTGTCGCTAAGCCCTGGTTGGAGCTTAATCGGTAGCTTAGACTGCCAATCACTAGTACTGATTTGGATTTCATCTCTATCCGTTAGATTTATCGATTTGCCAGCTTTATATGGATAGGAAATCCATCGTCCATAAGAAACTGCACTGAGAGGGTCTGGTATTTCTTCAATTAACGGAAGATCACGACTGCGGCCATCATAAGTTCTGAGAGAAGGCGTCACAAATAACACGGATCCGGTAACAGGTTCAGATAAATCGGATCGCCTAATAGATGCAATAGCTGCATTTGTGTTTAGTCGAACTCGTTTTGTATTTACGTTTTCTTCGATGAAACCAATACTTAATAGCTCTTTAATTTCAGCCTGGTTAAATTTCCGGCGCCATTTCTTTAAAACATATTCCCGGAAAGTCGGTTCTTCCGAAACCCCAATTTTTCGCAGCATCAATTGCAGTAAAATATCACCTTCTGAAAGCGTGTTATACAACGGTTCGATAGCCGGCTGAATCACATTCGTAATTCCTTTTCGTGTTTCCGTATCTCCCCAGGATTCCAAGGAATGTGATAACGGAAGCACAACATCGCATTCATTGACTGTGTCATTGCGCAAAAGAGCAAAAGCTACTTTAAATTTCGCTTTCTTTAGATTCTCCTTAAAAGCGATACCGGCAGGTAATGACTGAATCGGGTCTACATCAGAAAGAAAGAGTACACCAATTTCATCTTTACTCATTCTGGAAGTAAGATTCTCTATATCTTTCAGTGTTCCAACTCCGGAGTAATTCTCACTCCGAGAAAAATCAACTCTTGCGCCAATCATTCCGGAGGCCCATTGGATAAGTCCCGCGATGAGAGCTACATGCAGGCCGTTCTTACTGCTGGTCGAAACACCACCGGCAATTATTAGGGGATTTTTTGCATCGCCTAATTTTTGAGTAAGAGTACTGATTTGATCGGCGGTCAATCCGGTCTTTTCGGCTGTTTCTTCAAGGGATAAATTTGGAAGCGCATTTAAAATCGAAGTTGCAATTCTGTTTTTATTATTATTTCCGAGGTTTCTTAGTAAGTAAGCCAGTAAATAAACTTCACTTTCAGGTTTGACAGTAAGCCGGTGGTTTGCCCGATAACCTGTTGTGCTTACATGTGGTTCAACTTGATAAAATTCAAAATTCCCTGTTTTTTTTGCACGAGAGAATTGTTTTGCAAACGAAACCGGGGAAACGAAGGTCTCGAAAAGATCTGCGCCAATGCATATTAGAAAATCAGAATCTTCAATACGATAGTATGGAATTTCATCCAGGTTAAAGAGAATCTTATTGGCTTCTCTTATATTAGCATGTGAATAGAATTCATATTCAGGAAGCTTCTCAATTCCCATTCTCCGGCAAAAGCTGTCAACCAGCTCCGTAAGAGATCCGGTTCTTCGCCTGGAAAGATAAACATTTTTTTTGTTGCTTAATTCTGTAGAGTCTATTTCTCTCGAGATTATGGCAAATGCATCTTCCCATGTCGATTCAACAAAGTTTCCATTTTCATCTTTGATTAATGGTGTTTGAATCCGTTTCGGATGGTATAACCTCATAATTGAGGCTTGCCCACGGATGCATAATGCGCCATCGTTTACAGGATGGTTATCGATGCCTTCTAATTTTATCGGAACCCGAATGTGTTTGTTATTGACTAATTTCTCTCTAATTTTCGCTGAAATACCACATCCAGCCGAACATTCCGTACAGCTACTACTTCTATAAATTGCCATTCCCGGTAAAATTTCTTCATCAGGGGGTACCAGGTAAGGGATCAATTTATTTGAATTATCATTCAGACCGCACGACGTCGCAATAGTTGCAGTGGAAGCAACGCCTATAGTTTTGATGAAATCCCTTCTTTGCATTAATTTCTCCTAATCACATCCTTATTTATGGCAGATATAGCAATCGCGGGATACACCTTTCGCCTTATGGCAATCGATACAAAATCCCATTCTTATCGAAGTGACTTGACGAACTCTTGGCATGGCTGCTAATTGTCCATGACATTTCGAGCAATCAAGACCTGCTTTAATGTGCCGTTTATGGGAAAAATAAACATGCTCCGGAACAGAATAAACTTTTTCCCAGGGTATGAGTTCTTTATTGTCCCAATATCGTGTGAGTTTTATTATTTCTTCTTTGTCTTTAGCTACTGCCTTGTGACATTCCATACATTTTGACATGGTTGGAACAGAAGCACGAATCGATTTTTCAACCGTCGTGTGGCAAAATATGCATTGCAAACCTAACTGACCTGCGTGAATTTGATGGCTAAAGTTGATGGGTTGAACCGGCGCTTTCTTAAAATCATGCCAATAAATTGCAAAACCCAACACCATAAGAGAGATCAAGCCAAAATATAATACAATAGCGGTGTTAATAATTCGACTCTTCACTATAATCTCCTATTGGCACTTATGCATACATCAAACAAACAGGTTCTATCATTTCCGATTGACATATTCTTGCAATAAGTAATCCGCAACCGCGGATGCTTCTGGCTTTCTTAAATTTTGGTTTGGCATTGGCGGATAGTCAGTATCTATTTTGGACGGATTCATGATAAACTGCACCAATGCATCTTTATCGTTTTCATATTTTGCCAAAACACTCATGTATGGAGGACCTACAACCCGCTGATCAAATTGATGGCAGGCAGTACAAATATTAGTGAAGATTTCCTCTCCATTTATTTGTGTTGCAGCTGCGGATTTCGCTGCACGTGCAGCCAGGATTTCCTGATGAATTTCATCAGCTTTTGCAGCCAACAATTTTTCTTGTTCATAGCGGGCATTCCCTGCTGCAATACGATCGTTAACAGACATAACTCCAAAGGTTACCAAAAACAAAATAAATGTGGAAGTAACCAGTTTTCTATTTTGCGATTTTATTATTGAATTGAAAAGGATTGCCGTGATTAATAACAATAATAAAGTTACTCCCCAGACGGCAAAAACCGATTCGGAAGCCGCAACATCCGGGAAAGTAATTAAATTCCACACAACAACAATCGGAATTAACAGGACAAAGATCAATCCAACCACAGCGCCAAATTTTCGAATGAAATCGCCATATGTAGCATCAATCTCTTTTCTTCCGGGCCAACTCAGGAAAAAATACAGAATTGCGGCAGCTGTAAAAGCGAAAGTAAAAAATAAAAATAGGGCTGCGCGGGGCAACTCATTCTCATAAACAAAAATCGGGAAGGAAGTATAAACGAAATTCCATTTTTCCGGGAAAAACATCAAAGAAGTCGTGGCGGAAAATATTAAATATCCAACCATAAAAGCCACGAAAACACCCAGTCCCAATAAAACATGGGTTGAGAACTGTTGTTCCCGCTTTTCGAACGATGATTTAAACAGGTAAAGTAAAATGAAACCACTGATTGAAAACAAGGATACAATTAATAAATATTGTGTAATTTTAAGGTCTGATCCTTGATACAATTGGGCAAACGATAGAATAAGACTGAGTAAGGGCAATACTCCTAATAAAATGGGTGCGCTTTTTTTTGAGGTAATTAAGTGAATCAGATCTTTTGAAAATCTTAAATGTGTGGCATTCGGCTCGCGTTTGTCTAACATACTAAAAAATAATGAAAACAGAGATCCACCCAGTAATATGCTGATATAGGGCATATGAACAAGTAACATTAATCCGATAATTACTTTGAGCAAGACAATATGCTCTGAGGATGGATAAAGAGCCATATTATCAAGAAAATCCATATAAGGCACTCCCTAAAGCAGCTCCAATAATATTATTCAAATTACTTTCCAAATTTAAGAAGGAAGAATGATAAGGCTATTAAATTAAATTGTCAATAGAAATTAACATAATTACCAACAATGCATAAATATTTATCACGCGAAATCCGGAACCGGGGGAATAATTATCGGCATTCACACCAAACATTCTGGATGACTTAAAAATTAACCAAATTGCAAGACCATAAAGAGCAATATTTATGATGGAAAATTTCACAAGACCAAAAAACGGAAACAGGGTACAAGTTACTGCAGTGGCGATAATCCATATGAATATCAGTCGTTTTATTTGGCGAACTGAAAACAATTTTGTCATGGAAGGCAACCCGGCATTTTCGTATTGTTCGCCATAAAGTAAGATTAACAACCAAAAATGGGGGATCTGCCAAATAAAAAAGAAAAATAGCACCGGCCAGATTTGCGGATCTGCCAGGCTTTCTCCCCCTGCACTCCAACCGATTGCCGGTGGAATGGATCCAATCAAAGAGCCCGGAACTACTGCAAAAGCTGTTACTTTTTTTAGATTGGTATAAACGCCATTGTACCACATCAAGGCAAATAGCCCAAGTAAAAAAGCTGTTTGATTCGTTCCCAGGAACAATATCAGTAAACCTAAAAAGCATAATATTATTGAGACGGTCAGCACCTTACCTGCTGCTATTCTCCCAGATGGGATAGGCCGGCCTTTGGTCCTCTTCATCAATTTATCTGTATTCCGCTCCTGGTAGTGGTTCAAAGCAGATGAGCCACAAGCTAAGAATAATATTCCGAAAGTCGGAATAAAAGTTTCCAGGGTAAGCGATCCCGTAGCCAAGATATAACCAACTGAGACTGTGAGGGATGAAAATAGTGAAATCTTAAATTTGGTGAGTTCGAGTAGAATTCTTATTTTTTTTTGATTCATTAGAAAATTATAAAGTTTATTTAATTTCCTTTAGATAGGCAATGATATTATTAATATCCTCATCGGAAAGTTTATCTCCCAGGGGAGGCATCAAATTAGAAAATCCTTTTGCCAAATCCGAAGCCGGGTCGCGGATGGACCTGCGAATATAATCATCCGAGGCAGTAAGTTCTCTTTCCTGTCCATCGGTTATAACTATTGTCTTCTTGCCGTATAATCCTTTAAAGCTATTGCTTACCAACTTAGTACCGTCCGTGGAATGACATGCAAGACATCCGTTAATCCTGACCAATTGAGCACCTCGTGCAGCATTTCCGATAGTATCTTCTTTTGAATCTTCATCAGTCATATCTGCAGTTTGAGCATTTTTGTTATACCAGGTATTATACTCCTCTTCCGACAAAACTACAATGGAAGAAAACATATAAGAATGCTGCAATCCACAATATTCCGCACACAAAACATTAAACCGTCCGACTCTATCCGGTTTAAACCAAAGATATTGATCTGTACCCGGTACGACATCAAACTTAAGACGAAATGCGGGTATATAATAACTATGGAGCACATCTCTCGAATGCAGATTTAATTTAATATTTTGATTGACCGGGACATATAAAGTGTCCGCACTTGCACCATTCTCGTAATGATAAGCCCAGGCCCACATTTGTGCAGTAACGTTAATTTCCAAAGCATCTTCGGGAACATCCCGCATGTCCCTAAAATTGATCCAGCCAAAATAGAACATTCCCAAAACCAGCAATGTCGGAATTACAGTCCATAAGATTTCCAGCAAAGCATGTCCATGAATATCTGTCGGGTTTGGATTCCGTTTGCTATTGTACCGGATGACAAAATAAATCATCAACCCGGTTATTCCTACCAATAAGACCAGTGATATAACTAGAATTAAAATAAATACATTATCTACATTCTCTGCAAAATTTCCTGCGGTTGTCAACATCCTAAACCCTTAAACTGATAAACTAAAAAATTATACCTCTGAAAGAATAATCGAAAAAAGTTAACGTAATAAATATAACGAAAAAGGTGAGTGTGACAAATAACATAACCCGAAAAAAAGCTTCCTCATACTTAAGATGCATAAAATAATTAAAAACCAATATCGATTTAATCGAAGCGATTACTAAAGCAACAACAACACTTAAATTTTTGAATTTAAATCCTGCCACTGCTACTGTAACACCCGTTAAAGCCAATAATCCAAGCCAAATCAAAAAATAGGTGCTATAACTAATTAAATGCTGCTCTTGCTCGTGATGATTTGACATTCCGAAACCTCAAGTAATCAAATAAAATAATGGAAACAGAAATATCCAAATGACATCTACAAGATGCCAATATAATCCGCTGTTCTCTAACTTTCCGATATTGTTTTTGTCAATATATTTGTCAGTTAACGGTCTTTTAATATTCACTGAAAACTGATCGACGGATTCATTAATGGTTGCGCCGTTCCATATTTCTTCACCCTTTTGATTTATGATCACAAGTTTTGAACCCTGTAAATCTTTTAGTTTTTCAGGATAGAAATAATATTTTTCGCTCGGCCGTTTGGCGATAAAATAAGCCATTATCGAAAGGATAATAGCTCCTGCCAAAACATGGATACCATGAAGGCCGGTCATCATGTAGTACAATCCAAAAAAGAGAACTTCACCTTTTTCAAAATTCAATAACTCTTCGGAATTTGGATATATGCCATGGTGGATTTTATCGCTCCATTCAAAATACTTATTGACCAGAAATACCAGGGCGCAAAAAATCGTAAAGGAAAGGAATGCCAAAGAAACTTTTCTTTTACCTCTTTGTAAAGTTGCAATGGATAATGCCATTGACAAACTACTGGTAAGCAATACAATTGTATTAATTGTGCCTAGCAGGGTATTTAATTCCATGGCAGCCTGGTGAAATTCCTGGGGATACTGATATCGATAAACTGCATAAACAATAAACATACCGCCGAATAATAGCAATTCGGTAAACAAAAACAACCACATGCCGATCTTTCCGCCGGTATAATCGTGATGCTCATGAAATTCGACTTTTGCTGTTGCTGCTGTACTTGTCATCACTTTTAAAACCTAAATTTATGATCATAGGGATCTTCGGGTATATTGGGTTTTGTCACAAAATTCAACAATGGCGGCGGTGTTGGAACCTGCCATTCCAATGTAGTTGCTTTCCAGGGGTTTTGCCCGGCTTTGCGGCCTTTAAACAAAGCGTATAGGATATTGCCAAGCATTAGAAAAATTCCTGAAACCAGAATCCAGGAACCTACGGTTGCTATGATGTGTCCCTCATGAAATTCCGGAAGATGGTCATAGTAACGTCGCGGCATACCCTGGTAACCCAAAACCAGCATGGTAAAATAAAGACCGTTAAAACCAATGACCAACAGAGCCCATGCAATTTTTGCGATACGTTCATTATACATTCTACCTGTCATTTTTGGAAACCAATAATGAAGCGCGGCAAAAAGTCCAAAACCGGTTCCACCAAACATAACATAATGAAAGTGAGCAACTACAAAATAGGTGTCATGCAGATGAACATCAACAGAAAGCGTCCCAAGCATTAAACCGGTTAATCCGCCGATCATAAATAAGAAAATAAAAGCCAGGGCGTACAGCATTGGCGTTGAAAGATCAATAGAGCCTTTGTACAACGTACTTACCCAGTTAAATATCTTGATGGCACTGGGGATCGCAACTAAAAAGGTGAGTAGAGAAAACACCACACTGGCAGTGTAACTCTGACCGGAAACATAAAGATGGTGGCCCCAGACCAAAGAACCAACCGAGGCTATTGCGATACTTGAATAAGCAATAAATTTATATCCGAAAATCGTTCGCCTGGCAAATGCAGGAATGACTTCAGAAATCACACCCATTGCCGGTAAGATCATGATATAAACTGCCGGATGCGAGTAGATCCAAAACAGGTGCTGGAATAAAACCGGATCGCCACCCTTGCTCGGATCAAATATACCAATCCCAAACAGTCTCTCAGCAATGACCAATAATCCCGTAATTCCAATGATTGGTGTTGCTATAACTTGAATCCAACCGGTAGCATATAATGACCAGACAAATAAGGGCATATTAAACCAACCCATTTCGGGCGCACGGAGCCGGTGAATCGTGGTAATAAAATTTAAACCTGTTAGTATGGAAGAAAATCCCAGGAGGAAAACCCCAAATAATGCCAATGATACGTTCGTGCCGGTGCGTAAACTATATGGCACATAGAACGTCCAGCCGGTATCTATTAAACCACCCACAAAGAGAGAAGTAAGCGCTAATATTGCCCCGGAAATATACAAATACCATGACATTAAGTTTAATCGCGGGAATGCCACATCTTCAGCGCCGATGTGAATGGGAAGAATAAAATTACCAAAAGCCGCAGGGATTCCCGGAATGATAAACAAGAATATCATCATTACGCCATGCAGTGTGAAAAAAGCATTGTAGGTCTGGGGTTCCATGATGGTTGGCCCGGTAGTCATCTGCTCCAGCCGCATAAAAAAACCAAAAATAGATCCAACGGCAAAAAATGTCAGAATGGATACAAGATAGAGAATGGAGATACGTTTATGGTCGGTTGTAAGAAGCCAGGACCAAATTCCCCTGAATCTTCCTTTATGCTCCAAATAGCTTGGTATTGCGGAAGGGGAATTCCCTTGTTTGTTTTCTTCAACCAATACTTCTGCTTCCATTTATTTAACCCCTATCTGTGCTTTGCGTAATTTGGAGCTAACAACAAGATAACCGACAAAGATCAAGACAAAAAACAAAACAACGGTGCCGGTAACTCTTAAAAAATTAAAAGCATACTTTCTGCCATCAGGATCATAGCTGAAGCAAAGTTGTAATATTTTTGCAATGGTCGGACCAGGCCTCCCCTCGATCGCTTCAATTAAGGCCATCTTTAAATCAAACTGATTAAAAGTGATGCCGAATAAATAGCGTATTATTTTTCCGTCGGCGGCAAGAATTGTCAATAACCCGGGATGGATAAAATCAATCCCCTTGCGTTCATACCTAAACCCGACAGCATTTGTAATCGCAGCAATGGATGCGGTATCACCGGTTAGGAAATGCCATTCATTTTCCGGAAATTCCGTTTTAAATGAAGCCAAATAATTTTCCTTTTTCAGAGTAGCGCCTGCCGGATTGTCGAGTTCATTAATACTAATCGTGACAATTGAATAATCTTTCCCGGGCAAACCGTCATATTTTTGCAATACGTCAACCAGTCCATTTAACAAGGGAGTGCAAATTCCCGGGCAATCGTAATAAACAAATGCAAGGATAGTCGGTTTATCTATAAAATCACCCAGGCGAACAGAATCTCCATTCTCGTCAAAAAAGGCTAATTCGAGCGGGATAAATTCACCTAACTTTTCATCCATGCCGATATGAGTCGATTCTAAATCTGGTTGAGTAAATCCAGGATTAACTATTAAAAGGTTCATAGAGATTATCCCCAAAAGTCGTATTAAACCCAACATACCCGGAGAATATTTCATTTTATAACTTTATCCAAATAAAATGATTATATGTAAAGTGAAGCGCTAACTTAGCTTGAAAAGCCCTAGAATATATCTAATAATCAATATGGATGCAAAGAATAAGCAGCGTAAAAATGTCTGTAAATAAAAAATTAAGAGACTGGAGATTTTCCAATGAACAATGATCAATGAACAATGATCCGTGAATCAATTAGAGTAAATTACTATAGGATTGCCACTCTATTCAGCCACAATAAGCATTCCTGAGTGGTTAACCAATACTAGATACCGGACCACAGGCAACCGGCAAATAAACCGACATGAATGTCTGGTTACAATTTCGTCCTCCCTGGTAGGAATTGTGGAAAAGTCTACAATTTGTTCCCCTCTTGACGGACTTCTGCAGAAAAAGAACATGAATTATTAACGCTGTCATTCCTGCATGTCATGCAATCTATGGTTCAGACTTCAGTGGACTACGTCGGAACTATCCGAATCGTTTGGCGGTACGCGCACGAGCCTTAGCAATTTCGATTTCCCGGCTACGTGGAAGCGCATTCGTGGAAAGTGAGTCTATCAACTTGCGGGCAACTTGTGTTACTTCTCCAATAGCAAGTTTGAATGCAGCTTCATTCGCTTTCGATGGCTTGGTAAAACCACTCAGCTTTCGAACAAACTGCAGGGAAGATGCGTAAATTTCTTCATCGGTTGCGGGTGGATCAAAGTTAAATAATACTTTTATGTTCCGGCACATAGAATATCATTGCTGATATTTGCATTTAATGTCATCAGCGCTTAACTAAAGATTTCAATATTTCACTCCTATAAGATTGGTAACACACATTACCCCGGTATATCTCTTCGATTAAATTGGAACATGCTTAAAAATAAACTGATAAGAATGATCGAAAACAAAACCGTAACATTCAGTAAAAAACTTCGTTGGCCGGTTATGAGGTTTTCCGGCTGGTAATAAGTAAAGATATTAAACGGTTTGATGAATCTGATCGCATTCCACAATGAGCTTATATAATGTAACACGTAAAAGATTAGGGTAATGCCTGCTACTCTAATGCCAACTTTATTTCCTTCTTTTTCAAATGAAGATAACACCATCGTCAAACTCATTATGAATACAAACAGCAGCCAAAGATTACAGGCGATCTTAAGCATACTAACAAAAAATTCAAATGACAACTGGTGAAAAATATTAATGGCAAATAGTGAAGAACACAAAGCGCAAAAAATAATGAAAAACAGGAAGAAAACCGATGTGAACCATAGATTCAAAAGAAGCCAAATCCTCTTTACCGGAAAAGACAAGAGCAGTTCTAACGTTCCGGTTTCGGCCTCTCCGGCAATATGACGGCTTGGGATCGTAATTGCGGCCATGGACAAGATGACCAGGACCATGGGATGGTTGAATCCGAAAGCTGCGGCGCCTTCAACCGTTAACATAGAAATAAAATCCTCGCTAAATAGCGCCTGTATATTCTCAGGAAGCTGTTCCAAAAGTAACGTGATAATGGATGAATAATCGATGGTTGTAACAAATTTCAGGATTATGAACTGAAATAGTGAGAGGGTGATCAGGCTAAACAGCAAGAAGCTGCGATGGGATTTCCAGATGAAATAAAAATAGGACATATCTTACTTTTTTTTACGATAGTAGGCCATAAACACTTCTTCCAAATCCGGTTCCGGCAAGGTTAAATCTTCGATAGGTAATTTTGACAGTCGCTGCAGTAAAGTTTGAATATCACCTTCGACCAGGTATTCATAGCTTAAATCTTTTTGATCCACTAAATTAGCCCCGGGTAAATCTAAACCGGGAACAGGTCGACTCAGTGTGAAGTGTAATCGTTTCAATTTTTTCTTTTTCAATCCCTCCAATGTTTCCAGCGCAACCAATTCACCTTCCCGGATGATCGCGATCCGGTGGCAAACTTTTTCGACTTCCGGAAGATTGTGAGAGGAAAAGAAAATGGTTTTCCCTTCATTTTGCATTTCGTGTAAAAGCCGGTAAAATTCCTCTTGCATGAGAGGATCGAGACCAATGGTGGGTTCATCGAGAATGAATAATTCCGGCTGATGAAAAAATGCCTGAATAATGCCTAATTTTTGCAGGGTTCCGTGCGATAAATGTTTGACTTTTTGCGAAAGATCTTCCTGTAAAAGTTGAAATCGGTCTATCAAACTTTTCTGTAATTTAGGTTCAGTCTTTCGCATGGAAGCGGCGAAATGCAGAAAATCCGTTCCGCTCATATTGCCATAAGCGGAAAAACTGCCGGGTAAATACCCGCACCTTTTCCGGATCTCGAGTGAATGGGTATAAATCTCCTGTCCAAATATGTTTATTTGGCCGGATGAAGGTCTTAACAAATCGAGCAACATTCGAATGGTGGTGGTTTTGCCTGCGCCATTCGGGCCAAGGAATCCGAAAATTTCACCCTGGTTCACAGTAAAATTGATATTTTTAACACCGAGTGTAGTGCCGTAATATTTCGTTAGATTGCTTACTGAAATGATAGTAGGAGAATCCATTGCCACATAAAATGATCATAAAGTGAGAGGATAATTTTAGGATAAGCTACAACTTTGCGGAGATACTATCAATGATAAGTTGGTTTTTTAAGGGTATCACATGAGAACAACCAGATTCTCAAAATAACATACACAGAACTTTTGGCATGACCTTTTAGTTCATGTAGGATCGGCGTTCCTGGCGATTTTTGAAGAAGCTTGCGAAGTATTATAATTAATACCAAATCTCGCTCGAACGGTAGACGAAGTTTAAAACCCCAAGATCTCCGAGACCTCAGGGTTTTTTGACAATTCTTTATTCGGTCAGCGCCAGCTTCCTCGTAGCCACGAAGTTTTTGGCTTTGAGCTGTTGCAGAATAAGTTCATGAGTTTATAAAACTGTCATTTAAGGCTACCTATACATATAACACTACCTTAAGACGAAGCCAAGTTATTAGCTGCCACAAGTGGCCGCAATAGCAAACCAACTTTATGTCACTCACACAACCAAAACCGGACTTAAGCTATCCGGTGGAATGGCTTGTAAGCTGACAAGCCTAACATGCGGGTACTGAATATTTAGCGCGAGGTCAGCGCTATTCCTTATGACGATAGGTTTTTACGTTTTTACCCCGTTTCCGGCAAGACCGCTTGGAACAAATTGTATCGGGTCAATCTCCGCCAGGCCGAATTCTTCTTCATACTTGTTTACGCGACTAAATAACCGCTTGACAGATAACTCCACAGCTTCATAGTCAAGAGCATCGAAGATCGCCGTGTCGCGCATATTACCATCGGGATCTGGCGCCTGCCGGGAACGCCTGACACCATTCTCAACCGCTTTTCGATTAGCGATACCGAGATTTTTGAGGGCAACCTGGAGAACATCGCGTGCATAATCTCGTGGGCCGTATATAGCGCTGCGGTAAAGTTCCTCGGAAAATTTCGCCCCGTCAGGAAGGAGGTCCAATACAGGCATCGCGAAGTGATTAATAACATCGTGCAACGCTTCAATTGTCTGGGCCGGATAGTAGTACAGATAAAGGCGGGCAATTTCGAGAAAGAAATTGTAATGGGCTGCTTCATCCCGGGCTATCGTTTGTGATACATCGACCAACACCGGATCAATTGCATCTGTAAACCCCGGCTTGACACCATTGCTCTTGGCAATCACTGCCAGATTAAGGTAATTAATTTGCGTAGCCCGCTCCTGGATGACAACGTAGAAAGCCATGTGGAGAGAGTCATCCCAGGGCAGCTGCCACTCCCCATTGCGCAAGAAGTGCATGTAATCGTTAATCCATTTCGGTGTTCGGAAACGCATGAATAACATGGTGTTTAGCCACATGTCGGAATGCTTTTCTTCTTCGGCGCCCCAACGGAGTTGGAATTGTGCGCGGCCATAACTTTTGCGCATCAAATGGGTGATTTTACTGGCATAGTCAGGCGCATACTGTTCGACTGCAAAGAACCCCTCGATAATGGAATTCAACTCAGGTGTGTGATTGGTGCGCAAATCACGCCAGTTGAATGAGTCCGGATGCCAATTTCGGTTCGCTTGTGAGCGCGAGGTATACCAACGATATAAGCCTCTGACACTACGTTCAATAAGTGTATCTTTCTCCCGCCGACTTAGCAGTCCGGCAGGGATACTGGGACGCTGCTCTTCAATTTCTTTGACGATTGTCTCTTCAATTTTTGGCATTACCATGTTTGCTCCTTAATAGTATGTTACAAAAAGCACATAAGGTACTCTTCATGTCTGTAGAAGTCAAGAAAAAAATGAAATAAAATGAGCTGTTCCAATTCGTTTTTAAGATGGCGCCACAGGTATAGAATTCTGCATTGAAAATAATGGGTAAAACAGACATTCTTGTGTCACATAGTAGATCCTTTTTTAGACTTATGCAAATTATGGTATGGCGAAAAGCAAGGGTGTTTACGCGAAAACGGGTTGCAGAACATTTTTTGATTATTTTTTTATTTTTTTCATGTATGGCGACTCATTTAAACCGGTTCGTAAAATATTATTTTTTATCCGGTCCACCGGGCTGCGAACACTTCTGCCGCCCTGGTAATCATCTTCCAAAATGAAAAGCGCAATTAGAAGTGCCAGTTAAGTTTAATCAAACCACCGCGAACGACGGGCGCCACCGAAATCCGGGGGCCATGGTGCCACAACGTGCTTGAATTCTTATCCGTTCGACGGGACCAATGGCGGTAAACAAGAAATGTGGCAACTGACCCCATTGCGACTGGCAGGGCAGCCAAAGCCAACAATCCATTGTTATCAACCTGCTCACCTGTCGGAAGTGTGGCAGCAGCACCAATTCCCCACCCAACTCCTGCCGCCAAGGCCGTAAATCCAACGGCCGGCCAATATGGCGAATGCGGCTTGCGATCTAGAGCAAGCCCCATAAGCGGAGCAATAAGTGTAGTTCCCAAAGCCGCAGGCGTGCCGAAGGTTAAAAACAAAAAACCATCACAGTTCGGATCGCAGGCATTTGCTTTTTCAGGTTGTGATACGAGCAAGACGGGCACCCACAATAAATACATACAACGCAACCTTTTAGATAGCGACATAAATGCCCGCACAGACTGGGAAATGGTTGGATGGTTCATTTCAAATTCCTCTGTTGAGAATTTATCGTTGTTAACAAATTATTCTACATTTTTAAGGTACATTTAGGTTTGCAGAAGTCAAGCAAAAAAATTCAATAGTGTGAGTACCCCTGCTAAAGCAAAACTAAACGGACACGACTAAAAGAAAACTATTATGAGTGTAGATACTGAATTTAGAAACTTATTGAATATCAGCTGAATTCTTTGCCTGTGGCTACATCTCGATAATTTTTGTTCAGTCCCTGCTAAAACATTGGAATTACTTGATTATAAATAACCTCGTAGAGGTTATATTATTGTAGATATAGGATCGCTAAACGTTTTCAATCCTCGTAGAGGATTCATAATTTTCTCTTATCATTATTTATCTTGTTGTAACGTTCAGTCTTTTTATTGTTCCGCCATCTAGCGAATCGTGAGTGTAAGAATTCAATTAATACTACTACACTACTTAAACATCTACGATGTTTTTCATTTAATCTCACCAAGATTAAATTTACGAAATTATGGAATTGAATCCTTTGTAAATTTCGTTCTGATTTTAGCAAATGGTAAATCTGGGGGTCTGGGGTAATATTTTATAAACTTTGTGTTGCAAAGTTCTTTAAATCTACATATATTTTGCAATAAATAGTTATTGGAGTCAGCAATGTTTACCATCCATATACAGGATGCATTAAGTCAAGTTCGGGAGCTGCAGCAAAAAATACTTGAGAAGCAGAGGTTCAAAGGATATTCCGGCAGGGCAAGAGCGCTTGCTGGAACGACAGCGATATTAGCTGCGCTGATTATGTCAACTGTCGGCTTTCCTAAAACCAACACTGCTCACCTCTACGGCTGGGGGTGTGTATTCTTCATCGGTTTATTGATTAACTATGGCGCTTTGCTCAACTGGTTTCTATTCGATTCAAAAGTTCAACGGGATTTTCGCAAATTGCGCCCGATTGTCGACGTCTTCCCGCCGCTGTTGGTAGGTGGAATCCTGACCCTGGCTTTTATCTCACAAAACCAGCATCAATTACTGTTTGGGATTTGGATGTGTTTATTCGGACTGGCCTGTCTTACTTCGCGAACGGCGCTTCCCAAACTGATTTGGATCGTTGGATTGTTCTATATTTTTTGCGGGACGGTTTATTTGTTGTTTTCAGATGTGTCTTTTCTAAATCCCTGGCCTATGGGAATCGTATTTTTTATCGGTGAATGGCTGGGAGGAATTATTCTTCATTTCGATGATTGAAATGAAGCCAAACATCAATTTATAATAAGGATGCAGTATCATGACCAAAATTGAAAAAAACATCTACAGCGGGTTAGAAAGAATTTTTCACGAGCCCAGCCGTCTGGCGATCATTTCAGCCTTGTGCGCTTCAGATGGCAGTCTCTCGTTTAACCAGTTAAAGGATGAATGCAATTTGACCTTTGGCAATATCAGCAGCCACTTAAGAACCTTGAACGAAGCTCGCATCATCAAAATGCAAAAGTCGTTTGTGGACAACAAGCCTCATACCAAAGTTTCCATCACCGATAAGGGCCGGGAAAGATTCATCGAATATTTGAAAACCCTGGAAAACGTCCTGAAAAAAGCGGCCGAAGCCGTTCAAAACTCAAATGAGAATATCAGTTTCCCATTATCGGGTTTAAAACCAGCCCAGTCTTAAAAACAAGTTTAATTAAAGGTTTAGAAGATGCCGGTATATTTAATTTATTTATCGATATTTTTTGTCTTCCCGGTGTTGATTCTTGGCTGGATTACCGGCAAAGAAATCATCAAATACAAAAGAACGGTACTCTGGTGTTTGGTTTTTGTATATACTTTTGGGTTCATTTGGGATTGGCTTTCTGTGAATACCGGGGTGTGGAGATATGACTCTTCAAGGACTATTGGTATTTGGCTAGACGGTATACCCATTGAAGAATTCATCGGTTTCTATATCTTCGGTACATTATTCATTGCATTTGTGGTCGTGTTGGTGAGGAGGCGGTTTAATCGTGTTTGAGCAAATGAGTTATATCGGTTATACCCTGCTATTTTGTATTCCTCCATTGATCCTGATGTGGCTCAGGAAAGAATTCTTTTTGATCCTGCGGAAAAATGTAAAAACCATCATTATATCAACTGTTATACTCACCCTTTATGGCTGTCTGATTTGGCCCATCGCATTAAAATATGGAGCCTGGAGTTACTCACCGGAAAAAATCACGAACATAAAGCTCCTTGGCTTTGTTTTTCTGGATGACACAATTTGGTGGATATTTACGGGACTACTGTTTTCATCGTTTATCTCCATATCCGCACATTATGAAGACCAGGGAATCGACATTGTCTCGCGGGAAATGAAGGCTTTGTTCATCAGTTTTAAACAGGCATTCAAAGGATTAAGCATCATACCATTGGAAAGAAACTCCACCATCCATGTTGCTGTTGCCGTATTCGTCCTGCTTGAGGGAGTACTGTTCCGCGTCACTTCCACAGAATGGCTGTTCATCGTTACGGCGATTGGTTCCGTACTTGCGTTTGAGATCGTCAACAGCGTTGTGGAGCGATTGGCATCCAGGCTTACGGATGAACAGCCGGATAAAGAAATTGGCACAATCAAAGATGCCTCTGCCGCGGCTGTGTTGGTTTCATCGATAGCAGCTGCTGTAATTGGCATCGTGATTTTCCTATCAAGAGTGATTGCATTGTTAACTCATTAATTAAGAAACTAATTTGGAGGATTGAATAAAATCAGAACAGAAATATCGAACGAAAAACCGTACTGGATCGCTTTGATCGGTTTTATTCTATGCATTCCGGCGTTTTACCTGATTACAACAGGAATTTTGTTTTCGTTATCCGGGCTAAACCTCATCGATCCGGTTCAAAACACTATCGGCTTTATTTTACACCCGGTTGTTATACTTGGCGGGTTGGGTTTGGCATTTATGATCAACCTGTTCGCCGTAGTCCGACCCAGCCTGCATTCCGATCAAAGTAGCTTAGTAAAACCCATTTTTTATAAAGACAGAATTCGGAACCCATTGATCATCTGCATATGTTTGGCTCTGCTTGCAGCAATTCTTCTTTATGGCATCGTCGAAAATTATGAGATTATTCCCAGGTAAAACATCAAATTCAAGGAGGTTTTGATGAAACAGTTAAGGAAATCATCAAAAAGTTATCAAAATTTTCCGCTTTTAATATTCGCTTCTGCAACCTTCTTTATCAACGGTTGCACTCAACCTTACCCTAGAGCGCTGGATTCAACGAATATTGAATGGGCTACTTATTCAAACCGGCAACTTAATTATTCAATGAAATACCCAAATATCTATTCGAAAAGCGAAGCGAAAGATGGTAAAGAAGTCGTTTTCAAATATGATGGAATAACAGCCATTCGTGTTGTTTTCGTTTCAGAGGAGGAGGGTGATAGCCGTGGACTTTGGGTGGGTAATAAGGCGGTTGAAAAAATTGAAATGGGTGGACAAAAGGGTTATCGATATGTTTACGATCACTATGATGCAATCGCTTCTGTCCACACGATTTCCTGTGTGATCGAGTACAAAGGCAAATTTCTCGGCCTTGAATTTCGCACGGCTAATAACATGCTCGATGACGTTCAGAAGAAAGTTTTGACTTCGATGGAGTTTGAGATTTGAGTCAGTAGAAACAAGCGCCCAAAATGCCTAAAGTTTAAAGTGCCTAAATGGCAAACAGCAAAAGTTTACCCTGAGCTTAGTATATAAACATAATTACTGTAACGTATTAAAATTGTACTTATCAATATTATTAAACCTCCCCTACCCCCTCCTTAAGCAAGGAGGGGAAATTCCTCCCCTTGATAAGGGGAGGTTAGGAGGGGTAATTGAGATAAACAAAAACCTACAGCTTATAGCTCCGTTTAAAAATACGTCACCGAATTTATGAAGCAGACCACTTAGCCCGAAGCAGTTGACACTTGGCTCGGCCTGTGTCAAGGACTTAGAGGCTTTGGCAGAAGCCTGAGTTTTGCCGGACGGGGTAACCTTGATAACACCAGGCAAAATCAAAGAAGTTTTAGTGGCTAACCAGCGTGTATCGGAGTCATTTTCCACACTTCGTACAGCTGCGGTACTTTCTTGAGTGGTAACTATAGCAGTATTTCGTCGCCTCGCAACGGAAAACTCTTCTGCCAAGTGATGGGTACTGCAGAGAATGATTTTGTTGATAGCTCGTATATGACTCGGCAACATGAACTGGATTTCTTCACGTTTGATTAAGCGTTAGCTGAAGAAGAATTTGATGTTGCAGGGAACGATAGTCACAGTTACAAACGAAAATTGAATACTTTGCAGAGCTTACCCAAAAAGTAAAACAAGAGTCTGAGTAGGGTTCCTTGCAAATCTATTTATTATCGGTTAAATGCAAAATGAAAGTACACCTTTACCGGTGCACTTTCATTATGCCAATAACCATTATCGAATAAAATTAATGCGACATTATCAAAGCCAGTATAGTTCCCTTGTCTTTTACCAGACCTTCCAGCGCTTTGCCTATAACCGCTTCACAAACTTTAGAATCAGCACATCGCATGGCATAACCTGGTAAACTCGATACCGTTAGCAGGTCTCCTGGACGAATTGAACCATTCTCTGTTGTGACCTTAATTGGCACACGCCCCATAAGGGCTAAAAGAAAACGGCCAGAGGTTTCTGAAGTTACGGTTTTTTCAAAAGCCTGAGCTCTTGCCGTTTCCTTTTTCCCTGGACGATTCCCCAACGTAAACCCGGGTTCAGTTGTAATAACTCCGGCAATCAACTGGCTGTATCCACGGGCTTTACGATAATGCATTGGTTTAGTAGGATCCAGCTCAACAATGTCACCCGGTTCTACTGGTTCAGTAACATTGATGTGTTCGGCAAGATCAGCGCCGCCTCCTATGAATGAACCCTTGGCAAAAACGTCACCTGTGGAACGTTGCACTCGAAATACCACTGCCGGATCGCCAGATCCAAAGTCTGAACTTGCCCAGGCGGTTCCCCAGCGCCCATCCTCTCCGCTAATCACGGTTCCACGTTCAGCAGCATATTCATTGAAAACCCAAAACGTTACATCGTTTGTCGGGTCCACCGATATGCCGCTGTAATCGCCCCAACGATTTCTAGTATCGCCAAACGTGCGTACATAAAAGTCTTCACCAGCATGGACTGTTTCCGTTGCTCTTACCGTACCGGCGGTATCACCCGGTCTCCGACCGGTAAGGAAGGCACCGGCAAAAGTCGTCGGGCTTGAAGCAGAGAATCCGAATTTCGCATCTCCCAAACTGTTCACAGCAACTGAGGAGAAGAACGTATAGGTACCAGAAGCAATGTCTTCACCGCCAATGTTTCCCTGATCGGCTAATGTGATAGCACCACCGGGTACAGCGGAAGTGAGGAGCTTAAACCAGTGTGCCGTAGTTTCACCGGTATCCGGACCGGAATTTGGATTAATAGTCGTCGTGCACCACAATTCGTCATTCCGCCAAACGCAATCCAGACAGCGTCGGTCATTGACCTCAATAAGTGTCGCCGTTCCGAATTGGGGAGCATCTGGTAGCTCTCCAACATCAGTATCAATATCACCGACACTGACGAACTCTTGGGTGAAAATCGGGGTTCCCAGTGGATCGTCAACCCGCACCACTTGGACGGACTCAATCCCTCCAAAGGCGATTCCACTGAATGAGACCAGATATGTGCCAATCCCTGGTCCCGCTCCGCCGGCACCAAATACAAGGGCGGGCATCGTGGTAGTTTTAACGCCACTACCGGCATATGGGTCGTGAACCGTTACAGCGGCTGCACTGCCAGCATAAAATCCTCCAACAACGCCTTTGTCAACGATCCACAATCGCACTCCAAAGACGGTAGCAGCGCCATCATGGGCGAACATATTGTTGGTGATATAGACAGCTTCTTCATCCAATTCGAAGCCGGGATAGTCGGCCCAATGGTCAACCCCACCTATTGTGGTCTTCGAATCAATCTTGTGAAAGAACCAGTCTGCCGCAGTCGCCGTGGCAGGCGTTGCCGTTTTCGACACCGCCAGCATGATGAACGATGTGTTTCCCGGGTCAGGATTGGTTCCCGTTTCAACCTTTTCCAGGGTGACGACGACGAAGCGACCTTCATAGTGATCGTATACCACCTTCGGATCGAAGGTAAAAGTTGTCGGTGCCAAAGGGGCAAAGAAATCCGCAAGGGCATCTCTCCACAATAAAGTTCCAGTCTTATCATGCGCTTCGATCATGGCATTGACCACCCCGATGACTCGGTCCGTACCTGCTGCACCTATAGGATCGGGAGGAACAAATACGAAACCGTCATTTTCAGTTGCGTTGTCGTCGAAATCAAAGCCTTCAAAAGTATTAAGAATGGCTGCAATCTTAGGGAGTAATATTTTACTTTTTTCTGAATAAGGGCCAATGTTAACACCAGAACTTGAGTGACGTGAGTTCAGATACGATCCACCTGAACGCGCGGGAATTTCTCGTGTTTTTTGACTATAAAGATTTTCTGCAAAAAACAGAAAAACAAACAGAAAAAACAGGTAATATCTTTGGCTATTCAAACCGACAAACTGATTTTTACTTATCATTGACAAAAGCCTTTCTTTACCGCAGTATGACTTGAACTATGATTTTGCCTACACCTCATCAATTTCATCTGTTCATTTAACATTCAGTTTCTAGGTCAGTCAACATGTAGAGATCACTCAGTGCTACAAGTTCTTGTATGACTACAATTTCAAAATCTTTCATAATAGTTGCAGGAGCCATGATCTAAAATCATCCTGTTTGGAACCCAGCGGGATTTCCCACTACACTTACGAAAAAACACAATATTAAAGTGAATACTTTTGTACTTTCCATCCTTCTTCCTTTTCTTAGAATTAGTCTATAATAACATAATTAATTACTGTAACTCATTAAAATTGTACTTATAAATATCAAAAAAAGCATTTTTAAAACCTCCCCTACCCTCCTTAAAACAAGAAGGGTTATTCTCTCCTTGATTAAGGGGAAGTTATGGAAGGGTAATTGAGATAAGCAAATTACTCAAACTCTATAGCTCGTTTAAAAATATGTCGCCGAAATTTACGAAACTGACCATTTAAGAATGAATGTTTACAACTACTAATTGGGTATTGTAATATGCAATATAATTCAAAATTTAAAGTTTTCAAAAGACTGTACGAATTGAAATCTAGTATAGCTTTGAATGATATAAATGAGCACGAATTTGCAGGAACTAACTAACTAAGAAGAAATTACTGTCCAATAAGTATTCCCTTATGGATATAGAATTATAGAAATTATCAAAGAAGGAGCGTTCAGTTGTTATGAGTAAGCAAGATATAAAAGAAAGATTTCTAGAAATCCAGGCTTGGTTGCCGTGTATAGGGTTTTGGATAACTATTTATTCATCAAGACTTTTACTTTGGTGAACCACCATGATAATAGTAAGATGTCTGCGTTTTTTGAAAAAATTACCCTTACAATGAATAGGTGAGCGCTCCAATGATGTTTTCTAATTCTCGCACATTGCCGGGATAATTATATCCCACCAGTGTTTGTTGGACAGATTCACTAAAGGAATTTACATCTGTTGGATATATCTCTATCTGTCTTTAAGAAAACAATTTGCCAGTAAAAGTATGTCCTCTTTGCGTTTCCCTGAACGAACATCGCGTTAGCTTCACGGTAGGGATAGATTCATATTTAACTAATTAACTATATGTTTTTCTTTAATGTTGTAACTATTCAACCTGCTCGTCACTCTGTAAGGATCCTTCAACACATTCATCTTTTCTACCATTCTCTAGTGAAATTTCTGAATGAGGTTATTCATGCCAATCAACCGATGTAAAACTTTCTATAACCTCAAACAATTCTTTTGGTTGAATCGGTTTCGGCACATAACCATCCATACCTGCTGCCAGGAAGCGTTCCTTGTCACCTTTCATCGCATGGGCGGTCAAACCGATTATGGGGATATGAACACCTGTTTCCTTTTCATTTTCACGTATGACTGCCGTCGCTGCCAAACCGTCAAGATTCGGCATCTGAATATCCATCAAGATCAAATCAAAATGGCCCTGCTCCAACAAAGTAAGTGCCTCTGCACCATCGTTGGCTATTTCCACTTTATGACCCCGTTTTTCTATCAGTCTAGCCGCAACCTTTTGGTTTATTTTATTGTCTTCTGCTAACAGGATGCTAAGGCGCTGCTTTTCCTCCCGTAATGAGTGGCGCGTGACCAGTTCTGCCGGCTGACCCTCCTCTTTCTTGCTATTTTGTTTATTGCCAACAGCTGACCTGGCCTGCACAGTTTTTATCGCATCCAGCAGTTCTGTCTGTAATATCGGCTTGGTTAAATAAGCGGATATACCCAGCTCTTTGCAGCGGGATGCATCGCCTCGTTTACCCACTGTCGGCAGCATAATTATTATCATATCCGCCAGTTTAGGATTTTGCTTGATTTGTTCTGCAAGTTCAAAACCATCCAACTCCGGCAAATTGGATTCAAGTAACACCAGGGCAAAGGGGTTGCCTGATTCGTTTGCTTGTTTCATTTCCCCTAGCGCTGCCATGCCGCTGTCCACTGCTGAAACCTGCATCTGTAAATTGCCCACCATCTCTTCCAGAATGCGCCTGTTTGTTGCATTCTTTTCTACAATGAGCACAGGGACGTCTTTCAACTCTTCAGGCGCAAGGGGCAATAATTCCTGCTTTGTTTTCTTCTGCACATCAAAACATGCGGTGAAATAAAATGTGCTGCCTTTTCCCTTTGTACTTTCTAACCAGACTCTGCCAGACATCATCTCGATTAATTGTTTTGAAATCGTCAATCCTAAACCGGTGCCGCCATAATTACGGGTAGTACTGCCATCGGCTTGACTGAAGGAATCAAAAATAACGGCTTGCTTATCTTTGGGAATTCCTATTCCCGTGTCCTTAACAGAAAATTGCAGACGAACATTTTTTTTCTGTGATTCTAAGGAAACCTGGTTTGATTTTTCTAGATAAATTTGTAGTACAACTTCACCGTGATCTGTAAATTTAATGGCATTTCCACACAAATTGGTTATAATTTGTCGCAGCCGGCCAGGATCTCCAACCAATGTATCAGGGACTTCAGCAGAGATGCGAAAGGCAAATAGCAGGCCCTTCTTTTGAGCGCGTATAGCAAGGGTTTTGACAGTCTCACCAACACAATCCCGCAAACTAAAGTTTATGAATTCAAGCTCCAGTTTGCCCGCTTCGATCTTGGAAAAGTCGAGTATATCATTAATTATTGATAAGAGCAAATTCGTTGATGATTTTACAACATCCAAATATTCTCTTTGTTCGGAATTAAGCTCAGTGTCCAGAACCAGCTCAGTCATGCCAATGATACCGTTCATCGGCGTTCGGATTTCATGGCTCATATTAGCGAGGAATTCGCTCTTGGCAGTATTTGCTGCAACTGCTGCTTCTTTGACTTTTTCCAATTCGCTGGTTCTCTCAGCAACCTTAGCCTCCAGTTGACTATTTGATAGCTCCAGCTTACTGGAAAGGGCTTTAGTCTTACTAACCAGCATATTTTTAGAATTCAATACTAATGCGTAATCGCGAATTGTGTCATGCAGCGCAAAGTGCATCATGCTAAGGCCATAGCGGTTGAAGTCTTCCATACTTTTCAGTTGGGGAGAACCAATAAAAAGGAGCTGTGTATTCCCCTTCGGGATAATGACCTCGTATCTGTATAACAAGCCACTTTCGATATGCTGCAATATGAAGGTGGCGCCCGCAGCATCGCAGATTTTCTCAAAGTCTATTGCAATCACTGGTTGAAGGACTTTAAATTTTCTCAGCAGCAGTTCTCCTTCAATTTCCTGATCAAGGCTAATTAGAGAACTGCCTGCCTGGATTATTCTGCAAGACGAGTCAATCGCGAGGAAAAATGGGAATGTCTTGTCGAGGTCTTGGCCTTCGATAGTAAGCATTCTTCTTCAAACTTTATGTTGATGCACTAACAAGTGTGACCAGAAACTGATCGTGGTCAGCGCCTTCACTTTTTTCAATATGATCCGCACATTACAATTCAGCTCAAACATCTTTGGCGAGTCCCTTCTCTTATCCAATCATGAATCTAGTCAACCCATCGCGCAAGCCAATTCAGATGCAGTCCTTGCATTGTTTAGGTTCTTGTCGCCTGCCTTGTTCCAGGAGCCTCGATACCAGGAAAAGCCAACCTCTAATGGGATTTCAGGTGTTTTAAACGAAGCCTTTAATACTGTTGCTTTGTCGTCATTGTTGTCAATCAGCTCAGTGGCTACTCGATTTTGGATTAATCCATCTCTGATACGAACGACTGGCTTCATCATACCAGCATCCAGCTGCAGGGAATTGCCGTCCAGGACGTTTGATTCTGATCCGATGCCGTTGATCACAGAAAATTTAACGTCCAGCATGCCTGCTTCTCCCAGGGCAGTGTGCCCGTTCAGCGTGACGCCAGCATCCCCCCAACCAAAACCATGAAACTGTTGCGCAATGCCATTTACCGGAACCACATTCCATGCAGTGAAGGGTTGACTCATAAGGTTTTGTTTGAAATTTGGCTTATTCTCATTGTAAGAAAGGAATGGCACCAGCACTTTCCCAACCCGGAAGCTGAAGTTTTCAAACACTTCTATATCGACGTAGGCATAGTTAGCAACATACCTGTGTCCATTGTCTCCCGCCTCAAGTTCAGTTGATGCGACGATCGCATCCGTAATGGCAAAATCGAAGAAGAGTGAGAACTCTCGAATTTGAAAGAAACCGTTGTTCAAATCCGCCGCATTAACAAACTGCGGCATGCCGTTGTGATTCATATAATGCATGTTTCCGTATCCACCGATGAGCAATCTTTACTGCGCATTCACCTAAGCAGTACCCCAGATCAATCCGGCACATAAAAGAAACATAATCATACTGAAATTTTTGACTCTTTGACTCATTCTGAACTCCTTAATTAGAAATGAAAAAGATTCGTATTCTTTTTGTGAATTCAACTCGTTGATCTCAGTTTAAATGAATTCCATCTTTCTCGTCAACCACTTTCCTTACTTATCTTCCGATCTTGCCCAACGCACCAGCGCCTCTTCTGATTTTCTTTTTCTATCGGCATGTATTTCCATTTTCATTACTATCTATCAATTCACCAAATTAATTCAATTTTTACTTAAACGGTAGGTGTGTAAAATTTATTAAAAATAGAATGCGTGATATTCTAATCGTGTTTTGTGCTACAAAAGCTGAGGAAATTTAAGTGTCATATTACATTTCTCCTCCGGCTCTTATAAAATATTATTCGATGAGATAAATGGGTTTTTTCTAGAACATCATTTAAAAGACAAGTTTTTCTTTTTATTGCGAAATGTGTAATCTCAGCATTGGTAGGTTTGGTGATTAATTAATTCCCCATTTTATGAAGTCACTTGCTCCGGCGGTAGGACTCGAACCTACGACTTAGTGGTTAACAGCCACTCGCTCTGCCAACTGAGCTACGCCGGAATATATTTTTATCTTATAAATTTTTACTTAACATTGAAACTCGAACCTACGTCCCGACCCGTCGGGATAACAGCCACTCGCTCTGCCAACTGAGCTACGCCGGAATAATTTCTATATCGGCATTGAATATAGTATAATTAATTTCAGGTGTCAAGCTGTTTCATCGGTTGATTTATTCAATACGTTGATTAACAAAATTGGCTTTACAAAACAACGAAATACAAATTCGAATGAAATTTTTCCGGGACAACATCTCAGGACTTTGGCAGGGTAAAGGCATTAGTATGCAGCTCCTACGTTAACAATTTACATCGTCTTATTAACTATTGTATTTAATCTCCGGATTATTTAACTTCAATTTTTAATTCATCAAACTAACAATCGAGCCAATATAATAAAAATTTTCAATCATGCAGAATATTTTAAACAACTGCAAAACCCTTTCTAAAACCGGGGCAATCCTATCTCTCCTAATTCTTACTCTGAGTTGTCAAAGCAAGAAAGAATTCCAACCTAAAGTAGCAATCGATCTGGCCCAGATAAATTAGCGCGGCAAACTTACGGCAATTACCGGGTATTCGGCGATCAGCTATTTTATTTACCGGGGCCAACCTATGGGATTTGAATATGAACTCCTGAGCCAGGTTGCCGACTCCATGGGGCTGGATTTCGATATTGTGCTGGCTCACGACCTGGATGAAATGTTCACCTTGCTAAACGAAGGTGTAGGCGATTTGATCGCATTCAACTTAACGGTTACCAAACAACGGCAAGAAAGAGTAGCTTTCAGTGAACATCACACCTTAACCCGGCAAGTCCTGGTTCAACGGAAACCGGATAACTGGCGTAAAATGAAACTTCATGAAATCGGACGAGAATTAATTCGCGATCCGGTTGACTTGATCGGCGATTCGGTTCACGTTCGCAAAGGCTCGGCCTACATCTCAAGATTACAAAATCTATCGGAAGAAATTGGCGGAGACATTCATATTATCGAAGCGCCGGTGGGTGTGACCAGTGAAGATCTCATTAAAATGGTTGCCGGGAAGGAAATTGAGTACGCAATTGCCGATCAAAATGTCGCCCTGATTAACCAAGCGAATTATGATAATATCGATGTAGCTACCCCGGTAAGCCTGTCCCAGAGAATCGCATGGGCGGTTCGAAAAAATTCACCGGAATTACAAAAGGCAATTAACAAAACCTTAAAACAATTAAAATCCGGCGCCCTTTTTAATGTTCTTTACAATAAATATTACAAAAATCGATATGCATTTAAGAAGCGGGTTAAAAGCGAATTCCTTTATGTCGGCAAGGGCAATATTTCTCCCTATGATTCACTATTGCAGCAGCATGCCGATTCCCTGGGCTGGGATTGGCGCCTATTGGTATCCCAGGTCTACCAGGAATCTCAATTCGACCCAACCACAAAATCATGGATGGGAGCCATCGGTTTAATGCAGGTCTTATCAAGAACCGGTAAAATGTTTGGCGTGACAAATCTCTACGATCCGGTTGAAAACCTGAAGGCAGGCGTCAGTTTTTTACAATGGCTTGATTCTAATTGGATCGAAATTATCCCTGATCCTGAAGAACGAAAATTGTTTATTTTAGCCTCTTACAATGTGGGACAAGGCCATGTCCAGGACGCGAGGAACCTTGCCATAAAATTTGGCGGAGATCCCAATATATGGAAAGACAATGTGGAATATTACCTCGAGCAAAAATCAAAACCGGAATTTTTCAATGACGTGGTAGTAGAATTTGGTTACTGCCGGGGTTCAGAGCCGGTTAAATATGTAAGAGAAATCCTGGAAAGATACCAGCACTACCTGGAATTATCTCCGCAAGAAGCAGCAGGTCTATCCCAATAAAATCATAGTTAACAAAATTGAACTTTTGAACCGGATCTAATTATTCCAAGCAATGTAGATTCCCGCTTAAAACATGCGGGAATGACAGAATGATGGGTGTTTTCGTTCTGACCCTAATCAATAAACCTCATATTGATAGGATACCTGTATTTTTCACCATCATTGGCTTTTAAAGCCGCAATAATCGTAAAAATTATATTGAAGAAAAATAGTCCGATTAATAAAGGAATTCCCACAACAACAAAGATCAATATGATCGATATAAAGAAAAATATGGTTACGGTTATTTGAAAATTGAGGGCTTCTTTTCCCTGGTCGTCGATGAAAGGGGATTCATCTTTCTTTAAAACCCAGACGATCAATGGCGCAATAATATTGCCAAAAGGGAAGACAAAACACGCAAAGGCGCTGATGTGGCATAGCAAAGCCCACACTCGTTCATCTTTGCTAATTGCACTAATTTCTGCATTTTGGTTGATTGCCGCATCGCTGGACTTTTCCATTTTTTCTCCTTTGATTATAAATTATTCTGTCAAAATTTGTTTACGTCTCAAAAGTAGTTATGATACAGTAAATTTCTAGAGTATTCATATCTTAAATCTACTATTGTGATTAGAACAAAGTTACATTAAAATTCTATTATGCAATTTGAACTTCATTTTTGGGATGTCTTTTTTGTTCTCCTGTATTTCATTGGTTTAATCGTACTGGGCATTTTTAAATCACCCAAACAAAAAAGCAACGACGATTTTCTCATCGCCGGTCGCAAACTCAGTTTGGGCGCTTTTGTCGCCACATTGGTTTCCACGTTTTACGGGGGGATTCTTGGGGTTGGCGAGTTTACCTATCAATTCGGCCTGGTAAGCTGGTTCACCCAGGGCTTTTTTTATTATGTCTTCGCATTGCTCTATGCACTGTATTTAGCGCCCAAAATTCATCGTAACCAGCATTATACGCTGCCGGACCAACTTTATGCCAGCTACAATAAATCAACAGGATTGCTTGGTAGTTTCTTTACATTTATATTGGTCTCCCCCGCTCCTTATGTGTTAATGGTCGGCGTTTTGATCCACCTGGTTTTTGGCTGGTCGATAACTGTTTCAATTCTAGTTGGCGCTTTATTCTCGACAATTTACGTTATGTTTGGTGGCTTTCGCGCTGTCGTGAGAACGGACATCCTGCAATTTTTTCTGATGTTTGCCGGTTTTGGTATTTTGCTGCCATTTGCCTGGGCTAAACTTGGCAATCTATTTGAACTTCTGCCGCAATTACCGGCCGGCCATACTAGCCTGGTTGGTAAATTATCCATTCAGAAAATAGGAGCCTGGGTGATCATCGCACTTTGGACAATCGTCAGTCCTTCTTTTTACCAACGCTGTTCCGCTGCGAAAAATGAAAACATTGCCAGAAAGGGAATTCTTACCGCTATAGGTTTCTGGTTTGTGTTTGATATGATGACACTTTCCGCCGGATTTTATGCACGATTCGCCTTGGAAGGTATCGATCCGGTCATGGCATTTCCGTTGTTGGGTGAGCTGGTTTTACCGGTCGGAATAAAGGGAATTTTCCTGGTTGGAATGTTGGCGATCATTATGTCTTCCCTGGATAGTTATTCCTTTCTTTCTGCGATCACCCTGGGGCGGGATTTTATCTGGCGATTACGCGGCAGCAAAGATAATCCAAAAAAAATCATACTATTCACCCGTTGGGGTTTGCTGGCCAGCCTGGTTCTTTCTATTTTTCTCGCAATTGGATTTCAATCCGTCATCGATATTTGGTATATTTTGGGTTCGGTCGCTATTCCGGTTCTTTTGATTCCGATCTGGACCAGCTTTTTCCCACGGTTGAAGTTGAGCGCAGAATCTACATTCAGAATGATGGTAACGACGAGTGTGGTTTCTATCTTTTGGTTGATTTCAGGATATGTTATGGCCGTTGCCAACCAACCCGTTTATGTCCTGGGAATTGAACCCATGTACCCGGGACTTGTAGTTTCGATAGGTTGGTGGATATTGGGTTTTTTAAGGAAAAAGTAATAGTAACTCTGAAAAATTAACAGAATGTCATTTCGACGAAGCCCTTCGACGGAGTTTATCTTGAGCAAGGTCGAAAGGCTGTTATGTAAAAAGTCAAGGAATTTTATCAGATGCCAGCAAAACTTAGGCATAGTAACTCTTTTCTTACTTTAACAGAAGCAAGATTTAAAGAACAAATAACAGAACAAAACAAAATACAAACACGCTGTTATAAACAGACATCCCTTTTCTGATGAGG
>JADFJB010000038.1 GCA_022566355.1 candidate division KSB1 bacterium | reverse complement strand
TCATACCTCATACCTCATACCTCATACCATACCTCATACCTCATACCTCATACCTTATACCTCATACCATACCTCATACCTTCATACCTCATACCTCAATACCTCATACCTTATAACCTTATACCTCATACCTTATACCTCATACCTCATACCTCATACCTTTTACCTTAATCCGAAATCCCTTTAAGCTTTTTTGCCAGGGATTCCATGTGGCGAGCATCTGTCCCACAACATCCGCCCAAAATAGGCATTCGATATTTTTCATAGACTTCCAACATTAAACTACCAAATATTTCAGGGTCCTCGGATTCTAGTTCCTCTATACCGTCCAGATCTTCGGGACTTTTGGGAGAAGTATTTGCCTGGAAACCCACAATTCGCTCGGCCAAATTACCTTTCTGAATTCCGACCGCATCAAACGCGGACAATAAAACTTTGGGATGAACACAATTCACAAAATATCCAGTCGGGGAAACAGGTGTATTTGTATCAATTTTTTCTATGGCCTGATCTAGTGGAGTTCCATCCAGTAACCTGCCATTTTTGCGAATGACAAAACTCAAAAAGTAGGGAATTTTTGCGACTGCCATTGCTCTCGCTATGCCAAGCGCCTCAGATAAAGCCGGAAGAGTTGCTGCCATCAAAAAGTCTATTTGCGTTTCCAACAGAGCTAGTAATTGATCTGAATGGAAAGATTCAGCTGTATCAATATTCATCGATAGATCCGGTTTATAAGCATCCCCACGTGGGCCGATGACACCGCCTATAAAGATCGGATTGTGGCTATTTCGATAAGGTCTGCAAAGTTCAAAAATAAAATTAACATTGTCCTGGTTTATTTTGAAATCCCTAAATTTTGAGCGGTTGATGCGTTCTTTATTCGCTCGCCAGGTATTGGTTAAAACAACCATAGGAAGTTGGTACTTTTGACCGATTTCAATATACTCTCGATGGAATTGTGCTAATATTTCAGATCCTTTGTCATTATAAATAAGAGCGGCGTGTGCTAAATCAGGATCGAATTCCACCAATGGATTCCTTCTTAGTCGCTCGTAGATGGAGCCTTCAGTGAGTATGAAATTAGCGTTTTCTAGAAATCTTTCGAATTGCATCAGAACAGACGGTTTACATTTTCAAGTGGTTTCCGCAACGTAATATTTAGTATGATTAAGACCGCTTTGCTAAACTCAGTCACAACCTGTTTTATAATATTTTTTGAAATATAAATTGATTTGATTTTTCAATATAAACATCTAAATACAAAATCAAAAAGTCATATCAAAATAGACTAAATACGGACTTGATTGAAACAAATTTATTTACCATATTTAATATCGAGCGTTGAAAATCAAATTTTGATAACAAAAAATTGGAGTAAGTAGAATATGGGAAAAGTGGTCTCAATAAATATTGCAGAGAAGGACGGAGCTGAAATTCAATCTATTCAGGAAGTAAAAGCACACGCAGATCAGGGGCTCGAAGGCGACCGCTATTATTTAAAGCAAGGTACATTTTCCAAAAAAGATAAGCCGGATCGGCAAATTACCTTTATCGAATCGGAAGCGGTTGAAGCCATCGAAAGGGATTACCAGGTTACGCTTGATGCGAAAGAGGCAAGAAGAAATATCGTGACACAAGGCATTGCGCTGAACCATTTGGTCGGCAAGAAATTTCGTGTTGGTGAAGCGGTTTGTGAAGGGATTAAACTTTGCGAACCCTGTGGCTATTTGCAAGGTCTGGTTAAACTGAATGTGAAGGATAGTTTGATTCACAGGGGTGGTTTGCGAGCCCGGATTCTTGAATCAGGAATGATTCGCGAGAATGATGAAATACAAATCTTGGTTTAAAATTTACTTAGGATAGATTAAAAGTTGAACTCAACAGTCCAAAGATGTTTCTTGTTGGTCATTTTGGTTTTCCTCCTTTTTCCTACAATTTTAATATCGCAAGATCTGAAGAAACAAGCTTTAACGGATACCCTATTCATAAAACAAATTGTGTTGTGCACGGGTGTACGAAATCGCGAACCGGTGAATATCGTTGAAATGTACACTTCGAATGATAAACGTGCTTATTGTTATGTCCGTGTTTATAATTCACGAAAATCGACTATCATCACTTTTCGGTGGTTTTACAAAAACGAGCATTATCATTCGATGAAAGCAAAAGTTGGGATTTCCAAATCCTGGCGAACTTATTCTTCCGTTCGAACAAAACCCGGTCTGTGGCGCGTCGAGGTGTTGGATGAAAATGAGAAGCTGATGGAGGGAATCGGGTTTAGGGTTCATGAAGAGGAAACACCGAAAGAAACTGATATTTTTGATTATTAACAATTGAGGTTTTTATGAAAAGGTACATTTATTTTGCCTTACTGATTTATTTTGTTGCTGTTTTATTATCCATTAACGTAAATGCACAACCCACTATATACCTGGTTCGCCATGCTGAAAAGATTCCTGCATGGGTTGGACGGCAGCTTGATGCTTATCATCCGCTAAGCGCAGATGGCGTTGCAACTGCATCGGTAGTATCCAATTATTTTAAATCCAAAAAAATCCATGGTATTTACAGTAGTACAACCACACGCACGTTGCACACTGCTTTTCCCTTATCGGAAAGTAAAAAAATTGCAATCCTGACAGAAAAAGCCTGCATGGATACATCTGCAATCGATGGATTTTTGAAAAAACTAAACAAAGAATTCGGAGCCGAGCAATCTGTCGTCCTGTTCTCTCATTCGAACATCATCCCGTATTTATTAATTAAATCAGGATTACGAGGAGCATGTTATAAGGATGCCGGGATCGTCACGTCTGATCAAACCACTTGGCTTTTGATACAAGAATACGATCATATCTGGAAAATCGAACCAGGGAAACCAAACAAAAGAAAATGCAGCGATTTCCAAAGAATCAAATTTAAGTAATTTTGTTAAACTCTAAAAACCTACTTTCTAAACACTATTTAAAACACCGATTTAGAAGCGGTGAATTAAAAGAAAGTCGGTTTTAAATACTCATGGATCTAAAAATTCTATTCCTGGATAACCATTTGCTGGTGATCAATAAACCACCTGGAATTCTTTCACAAAGTGATATAACCGGCGATGAAGATATTTTGTCCTATTGTAAATCCTATATAAAAGACAAATTTAACAAACCTGGCAAGGTGTACACAGGCTTGGTCCATCGTTTGGATCGTCCTGTTTCCGGAGTGATGGTTTTAGCCCGGACATCCAAAGCAGCGAGTCGTCTTTCAAACCAATTTCGTGAGAATTCTATAAAAAAGTTCTACCTGGCCATCGTTGAAGGAAAATGTAAAGGTGAAGGTGTGTGCAGGGATTATTTATTGAAAGAGAATCAAACCACCAAAATTGTAAAGAAAGAAAAACAAAACTCGAAATATGCTGAGCTTAAATGGACCGGAATTACAGACCAGGACAAAAATTCATTATTAGATGTTGAGCCAAAAACCGGCAGGCCGCACCAGATCCGCGTACAATTGGCTCACATTGGGTTTCCGATTTTGGGTGATTTACGCTATGGTGCACAAAGATCCTTTGACGGCAAAAACCTTGCATTACATTGTTACGCAATTGAGATCGAACACCCGGTTCGAAAAGAGAAAATGAAATGGCTGGCAAAACCGCCAACCAGCTGGCGAAAATATTTTGCAAATGATTGTCGGATAATTATAAACCGAGGTTAAAAAGTTGTTAATTGCCTTAATTGCTATTGATCATTGTTTATTGACCATTGATCATTGTAAACAAGGTTGTCTATGAAAAAAATAATAAAGTTACTCGCCGTATTGATCGTGCTGGTTATAATCTATCTGCTTATTTGGCCTGTGTCCATCGATCCTGTTGCCTGGACGCCTCCTGAAGCGCCTGCGTTGGAAGGGCAGTATGCTGCAAATGATTATCTGAAAGATGTTGAGAGAATAGGTGTGGGCATGGGTATCGGACCGGAGGATGTGGCTATCGATGATAAAGGTAGAATCTATGGTGGCTATGAAGATGGCCGCATCATTCGTTTCCAAAATGACGGGTCCAATCCTGAAATTTTTGCCGACACGCAAGGCCGACCTTTGGGAATGCATTTCGATGCAAATGGAAATTTAATCGTAGCTGATTCTCAAAAAGGTTTATTGTCAATTTCTCCGGAGGGGGTAATTAAAGTTCTCACCACTCAAGCAGCCGGCCTCCCATTTGGTTTTACGGATGATGTGGATGTTGCAGCAGACGGCGTGATCTACTTCAGTGATGCATCGTATAAATTTGGCCAGCTCAATTACACAGCCGATTTGCTCGAGCATCGACCCAATGGCAGGCTACTTTCTTTTGACCCGAAAACTAAAATTACCAAAGTAATCCTGGACAGTTTGTACTTTGCCAACGGAGTTGCAGTAAGTCCGGATCAAAGTTTTGTCCTGGTCAATGAAACTGGTAAATATCGAATAACCAGGTATTGGTTAAGCGGCCCTGATCAAGGCAAATCTGAACTCTTCATCGATAACCTGCCAGGTTTCCCGGATGGAATTTCATCCGATGAAAAAGAAACGTTCTGGCTGGCTATTGCTTCTCCCAGAAAGCCGGAACTTGATGCATTAATGCCAAAGCCGTTCATTCGTAAAATCATCATGAGACTCCCTGGTTTCCTTCAACCGGCTCCAGTCTATCACAGTTTCGTTTTAGGGCTAAACTTGCAAGGAGATGTTATTCACAATTTACAAGATGCTTCGTCAGATTGTTATCGCGTTACGACAAGCGTACAAGAGCATGATGGAATGTTGTACATAGGCAGCCTGGAAGAGGATTCAATCGCCAGAATTGCTGTACCGGGAAATTAATCGAAAAGAGCTCTATTAGTCGCGAAAACGAAAAGACAACCTGACTTTCGTTCTGAATACGGTAACTTTACCGTCTTCAATTTTCATATCCTGGTCAACCACTTCCGCAACCCTCAAATCTTCAAGGGACTTACTGGCTCTTTCAACTGCAGTTTTTGCTGCATCTTCCCAGGATACAGTGCTGGTTCCTACCAATTCAATAACTTTATATACACTGTCAGCCATAAAACCTCCTTAATTTTATTAATGATTGATGAACTTTATTTAGAATTCCTGAATCCCAGATCCTGCGGTCAGGGTCAGGCTCTGTCAGAAACAGGTTTCGAGATTTGGAATTAGGATTTTCAAACACTTTTAGTAAAAATAGCTATTTTTATTAATCATTTCAAAAATTGGTATGAATTCGGTCATTGACTAACTCATGTGACGGCTACCACTTTTTCTTGAGACGCTTTTTTATTATAATAAATTGCGCAAAGTATCGCAAACACAATCGAGAGAACACTTATGATTTGGGCCATACTCATCCATCCAAACAAAACTTTAGGTGTGGTTCGGAAGAACTCGGAAATAAAGCGAATAATACCATAACAAAAAAACAAACCACTCACCATGAAACCGGGAATCGTTATTTTTTTGCGTAGATTCCACAAGATTAGAAAAGCTGTAAATGACATTAAAGTATCATAAATCGGTGTGGGATGAACCGCGACTTCGGTTGGCACTAATCCATTTGGGAAACTCATTGCCCACGGTACATTAGTTGCGAAACCATAATCACCATCACCTGCCAAGAGACAGCCGATTCTTCCTATACCATATCCCAACAAAACCATTGGAGCGATGATGTCCGCCATTTTCACTGTCGGGGCAGGTAATCGATAGATCATCCAAACGATGCCTATAAAGCCAGCAATGAAACCGCCATACCAGGTAAGCCCGCTACCGCTAAGCAGCATGCTAAGTGGATCCCGGAGGAATTCGCTAAAATATTCCAGAATAAAATACAGGCGGGCTCCAACAATACCACAAAGCGCCCCGACAAAAACGATGTTTACCGCCCATTCAGGTTGAAACCCGGATTTCTTGAATTCTCTCTGGATAAAATAAACACAAATCAAAAAGGCGATCACCATCATTAAGCCAAAACTGCCAACCCGAAAAGGGCCAATCTCGAATAGAATTGGAATCATTTCTTGTACTTTTTTGTATTATCGAAATTAATGTTATGTTTTTGGGTAATTAGTTTTCATTCAAGAAACAGACAGATACTGGATACTGGATACTGGATGCTGGATGCTGGATGCTGTTTGTTTCAAGACCCATTGATTTTAATCAAAATTAAGCAACCAGTGTCCAGAATGTGATCATAGTTTATATTAAATACTAGCGAAGCTTCGCCTCAAACCGACTATAAATACAAGCTTAATAAACTCGAAATGCTAATATCGAAATCCTAAACAAATTCCAATGATAAAATTCCAAATACACCAACAAAACAAAGAACCATATTGAGTATAGTAAATCAGTTTTACCCTGTTTTTAATTTTGTAACATTCGAATTTTCGATATTGTTTAGAATTTAGGATTACGAATTTTAAGCCAAAGTAATTTTATTTCATCGCAAAAAAAATTGACTCAAAATTCAAGCTAATTGCACTATAAAAGGTTTAATATGTTATGTTAATGTAGCAAGGTAATTGTCAAATTCAACTCTACCTTAAAACTCAGATGAATATTCTTCATATGCATTGGTTTATGATATTTTTAAGGATTGAGTTGAACTTTATCAGATTCATTGCCGTTTAAATCAAAATTCTAAATCAACCAATAACGATTTAATACACCCCGCTTACAATTAAATTTTCGATTATCCTGATGCAAAATTAAGTATTTAATTTTCTTGACTCTTTGATCTAATTGGGTATATTAATGTTCTTTAATCAACTTGTGATGATGAAAATTGGTGGATTAAAAATAAAAAGAAGGAACGGCTCATGAACGAAAATCCAGGGTTTTTTGATAATATACTTAGTTGGACCACGCAAATTGATAATGTTATGTGGGGGCCTGGTATGATCGCCTTATTATTGGGAGCGGGTATCTATTTGACCATCCGTACCAAAGGACTGCAATTCACACATTTTTGGCATTCTTTAAAACTAATTTTCGCTAAAGAATCGCGATCAACAGAAGGCAAGGGTGATATTTCTCCTTTTGCTGCTTTAATGACAGCACTAGCAGCTACAGTGGGGAATGGAAATATAGCCGGGGTTGCTACCGCAATTGCTCTCGGCGGTCCAGGCGCTCCTGTTTATATGTGGATTGCCGGTATATTTGGTATGGCTACAAAATATGCCGAGGGATTTTTGGGTGTGCGTTACCGTGAAATTGCACCCAACGGGACGATGGCGGGTGGCCCCATGTATTACCTAAAAAACGGTTTGAAAAATAAGAAATTGGGGAAATTTTTAGGAGCGGCATTTGCTGTCTGTGGCACCATAGCTTGTTTGATAGGAACCGGAAATATGGCGCAATCCAATTCAATGGCGCTTTCAGCGGCGAATACTGTTAATAAATATGTAAATGGATCTGCTCAAGATGCGCCGGATTATTACTATTTTATTATAGGCGCTGTCATCGCAATCCTGGTAGGCGTTGTCATCATTGGTGGAATTAAGAAAATTGGGCGCGTGTCCGAAAAATTAGTTCCAGCAATGATTTTCTTCTACATGTTTTTTGCATTATGGGTCATCCTGTCGAACATCACTCTAATACCGGAAGCTTATGTTCTTATTTTTAAATCAGCTTTTGGACTTCAACCACTACTTGGCGCTTCTGTTGGCCTGGCAATTCAAAATGGCGTCAGCCGGGGATTACTGTCGAATGAAGCAGGACTGGGTTCTGCGGCAATTGCCCAGGGCGCCTCCACTTCGGAAGATCCTACCAAGAATGGTCTTATTGCCATGACCGGTGTTTTTATCGATACCATTGTGGTTAACACGATGACCACACTAACCATCGTTTTAACCGGCGCCTATATCAAAACCCAAGCCTGGCAAGGATTGGATGCCACCAATAATATTACCAGTATTTTAGTGACTCAAGAAGCGTTTGACAGTGCAATCCCGTGGGGTTTAGGCGGCGCTGTTATTGCCATAGCTTCATTTGTTTTTGGATATACAACCTTGATCGGCTGGTCATACTATGGCGAAAAATGTATTGAATATTTGGGCGGCAATAAGGTAATCATGCCCTATCGCTATACCTTTATCGTATTCTTATTTGTGGGTGCTATCTTGATTCCAATCGCTGGCAAGAGTTCTAATTACTTGAATATTGTCTGGAACCTGGGAAATATTGGCAATGCATTGATGGCTGCACCAAACTTGATCGGTCTACTGTTTTTAACCGGTATTGTGGCAAAAGTAACAAGAGACAAGTTGGCCAAACCCGCAATTTAGAAATCCGTAATGTAAAATTTGTAAGATACCATTTAGAGGTGTTAATGAAAAAGATAGCTTTTTTAGCTATTATACTAAACATCATGGTTATGGGAAGTTCTTGTTCCCCGCTGATCCAGCAGCAGCGTGCGGAACCGGAACATCATGATGTATCTTTGCTTGATGTAAGCTTTTACACGGCTCCAACTGACCACAACCCTTATCCTCTTGTCGCTCCAAAGAATATAAAAAATATCATTCTTATGATCGGCGATGGCATGGGATTGGCACAGATAAATGCTGCACGAATACGGGCTGTTGGGGCCGATGGTTTCTTACATATTGACCGGATGCCGGTGACCGGATTTCTTCGAACGCATGCTGCAAACGCATTGATAACCGAATCCGCTGCAAGCGCCACAGCCTATGCTACAGGCAGAAAAACCAATACTGGCATGATCTCAGTAACTCCGGATAGTCAAAAGTTATATACCGTCCTTGAAGGCGCACGAGACATGAATAAATCAACCGGTTTGATTGCGACCTCAACAATAACGCATGCAACACCTGCATGTTTTGCAGCGCATGTGCCTTCACGGTATGAAGAAAGAGAAATAGCCAAGCATATGGTAGATACAAAAGTAAACGTAATCTTAGGCGGCGGTAAAGGTAATTTCATTCCTAATCCAGCAGACTCTTTGGATCGTCATCCCAATCTGATCGAGAAAGCAAAAAATATGGGCTATTCTTTCATCGACACTCGGGAAGAACTGTTGCTTGCCACTTCCGACCATTTACTGGGACTTTTTCAAATTGGACCAATGAGCACGAATGCTCCGGAACCCTCAATTGCCGAAATGACCCAGAAAGCCATTGAAATTCTCAGTAAAGATGAGGATGGATTTTTTCTTATGGTTGAAGGCAGCCAGATCGATTGGGGCGGTCACAGTAATGAACCATTATATACACTCCGGCAAATGTTGCTTTTCGATGAGGCTATCAAAGTTACAATGGACTTTGCCCTTGCTGATAGCAATACCCTTGTCATTATTACGGCTGATCACGAAACAGGCGGTCTATCTATTAATGGTGGACTTATAGATGGTTCAAAATTAAGAGTGGATTGGACCACTCGTGGACACACCGGTATAAATATACCCATCTTTGCATTTGGCCCAAATGCAGAGCGATTTATGGGACTTCATGACAACACTTTTGTTGGACTAACCATTGCAGATTTATTTAATATTACTCCTTTTCCACGCATCATAAATGCAGCAAATGATCATTAATGGTCATGATTACCACCTGTTTTCAGTGATGCTGTATGTTTGCTTTAATCATATTAAACGCTCTTCTCCCACCGAAAAGTAAATACCAATATTTTTTGGAACAGGCAGATTTAATTCTCTGCGCAGATGGTGGGGGGAATCGTGCGCTAGAAGCAGGTATCGACCCCGATTATGTTATTGGCGATCTCGATTCTGTAACCATGCAAACCAGGGAGCGGCTGCCGAAGGAACGATTTATTCATAAACCCAGTCAATTTGCGACAGACCTGGAGAAGACGCTTCAATTTGCCTTAGGTAAACAAGTAACTACAATCACAGTCATTGGATTAATTGGTGATCGATTAGATCATCAAATTTGCAACTTGAATATTCTTGAAAAGTTTAGCGATCGATTAAGCATAACAACCGTTGATGATTTTGGCTCGGGAAATTTTGTAAATGATACATATCGTTTTTCCGGGGAAATTGGACAACAAGTCAGTATTTTCGCGTTTCGAAAAGCGGAAGGAATCATAGTAAGGGGTTTAAAGTATCCTTTAGAAAATGGTACTATGGAATGGGCCGTGAATGATGGCCTTAGTAATGAAATTGTGAGTAATCCTGTAGAAATTAAAGTTGAAAAAGGAACTTTGTTTGTCTACAATGTTTGGCCTGGCTAAACAAAGTAAATCCTAAATAAGTACTATTTATTCTGTGTTGTAAATCTAGACCTGGCAGGTTTTATCCAAGAAAGTATAATTCGATATCACAATGAGTTTGAAACCTGCCTGGTCTGTACGTAGAATTCTGTATGATCATAAAGTGAGAGCTAAATTATTATTAACCTGGATAATTCATGAATTGCAGTTTTAAGCATAAATCCCTCTTAGTTGTCATCCCGTCGCACGACGGGATCTTGTTTGATATGATCGAAAAACTCAAAAGCAAGTATAGAATAAAGAGTTAAATAGATCCATCCTGGATGACAGTGATAAGGTTTATGAATAGATCAGGTTAAATATTTTTTGCCCCTTTGAGAATTTCTATCCTACAGAAATAAATTTGAAATTTCGATATTTAGGCTTACGAATTTGAACTTAAACATATTGTCAATAAATTGTCGATGCATCGCTGTAAGTGCCTAAGAACTTAATAAATGGTTAAAAAAGAGATCCTTTTGGTTTGAACGATCATCCTTGAAAATTAAATATCTGGTTCAAACTCATGGAGTTGAATAGTGAATTTAAGCTTTTATTAATATCAACAATGGTCAATTTTCTATTTTGGATTTTTAATTCATTGTGGAAATAAATTAATTTGCCAATCCCCAAACTTGACATCGCAGAGACAAAGCCCAAATCTATCGAGACATTTTTTTTCGTTGTTGTAAGAACATCATCAAAGGTTTCTCTCAGGATTTCCACATTACTTTGCTTAACAGAACCGAGAATTTTAATTTGAACTTCCGAATCCATTTCTTTCACGGATATATCCATTATCTCACCTAATATTTTATGCGCATTTTTTAGATTAATATAATAAAAATGAAGATTAAGATTAATTAAAATATAAAAATTCATTGATCAATTCACCTATAAATCATTTTGAAACATATATTACTACGATTGAAAAACCCGAATTGAATCAGCCGTTTTGGACAGGGTATTCTTTAGTGTTATTTATCTTCATTGTTATTTCACTTGACAATTCATTAACACTCCTGCAATTTATGTTCGACTATGATTAAATTATTTTTAAAGGTTAGGATGGAATTTCATGAATAAATCCAAAATCTCATTTGCTTTATGTTTGTCAGTTTTAATGTTTTTCCTCAGCTGTGAGTCTTCTAAAAAAACCACCTGGTGGAAAGGCAACCTTCATACTCACTCTTTGTGGAGTGATGGTGACGATTTTCCTGAAATGATCATCGATTGGTACAAATCCAATGGCTATGATTTTCTTGCCTTATCGGATCATAATGTTCTGCCAACAGAAGAAAGATGGATTGAGGTTCATAAAGAAAGTAATCGTTATCAGGTTTATCAGGAGTATCTTGTGCGGTTCGGTTCTGACTGGGTGGAAGTAAAGGATCAGGATAGTTTAGTTTTGGTTCGACTAAAAACGTTGAGTGAATATGACAGCCTATTTGAGAAGCCCGGCCAATTCCTGATGATTCCGAGTGAAGAAATTACGGATCGTTTTGAGAGAAAGCCAATTCATGTGAATGCGACTAATTTAGCTGAATTTATTCCTCCCCAGGGAGGCAATAGTGTGCTGGAAGTCATGCAAAATAATATTAATGCAGTATTACAGCAGCGAGAGCGTACCGGGCAGTTGATGTTCCCACATCTCAATCATCCTAATTTTGGCTGGGCGGTTAAAGTGGAAGATATCATTGCCCTTGAAGGTGAACGATTTTTTGAAGTGTACAACGGCCATCCTGCAGTACATAATGAAGGAGATGAGCTTCATCCCAGTACCGAGCGAATGTGGGATATCGTTTTGACGGCAAATCTTGAACGAGGCGCCGAGCCGTTATACGGCATGGCTGTCGATGATGCCCATAATTATCGAGATCTTGATAGCAACCATAGCAACCCAGGCCGGGGATGGGTGATGGTTAAAACCGATCAACTCACCCCGGAAGCAATCATTACTGCCATGGAATCTGGCGATTTTTATTCCTCATCCGGTGTGGTATTACAGGATATCCAGTATAGTGACAATACGATTTACATAAGTATTCAAACCGAAGAAGGAGTAACTTATTCGACTCAATTTATTGGGACAAGGAAAGGTTACATACCGTCACTTGCAGCCACTTTGGAAACTGAAACAGCCAGCGTAACCAGATACTATAGCGCCGAAATCGGTGAAGTATTTTTAGAAGTGCAGGGGATTTCGCCGAGTTATACATGGTCAGGTGATGAAATTTATGTTCGGGCTAAAGTTATCTCTTCAAAACTAAAAGAGAATCCATATAAAGAGGGCGAAATGGAAGCAGCCTGGGTTCAGCCGTTTGTCATACGAAAGATGGATTAAAATACATTAACAGGATCAAAGTTCACAGTAAGAAAATGAGCTTTAAACTTAATAGACCATTTGAAGAAGGTAAATTTTACCATGTTAATAACCGTGGGAATAATCGAGAGAAAATATTTTTTAAAGAGGGGGAATTATACTTATTTTCTGCGCAAATTCTATTATTATACTTTTTGAAAACAGATGAAGTTTTGCAATGGTTTGGAGGGAAAGGTTTATTTATTCAATATCACATGAAATGTTGAATGACTTTAAAGATATTCAACAATATCTAAAAGAATGCGAATAAACCTTGCAGGTTTCAAATCCACAAGTTTTTGCTAAGTCATGATGAATTCCTGTCGTTTGAACGAATTTATGTTTCCTTAGCCAAAAAACCTGCCAGGTCTTGTAAAGAGTGAGTAAACCTTGCAGGTTTCAAAGCCTTTCATCAGTGAATTAGGCCCCCGAAAAAAGCGTTCGGGGGTGACATTTTGGGGAATGGCTAATTAAACCCAGTTCTTTGATTTACAACCGCCACAAATAGGATGCCTTGGCAAAAAACCCTCGCGTGGTTTCAAGATAACGGTTGCTTTCCAAATATTCTCCTCGCTCAAATTTAAGTTTCTCGTAAAATGATCCATAGCCGAAATGCATAACAGTTCCTGGGATGTAAGTAAAGGAAGCCAGGAAATCCGTCAACAATGTTTTCCGGAATGAATTATATTCGACAATTCCTCGAAAGAAAAGGTATTGATTCATCTGGTAAGTAAGCCTGTTTCTCAGAATCGTAATATCAAAGATTTTTTCTAAATTGGAATCCTGGAACAAGTCTGTATAGGTTAATCTTACATTTGCATTGATTTTATCGGAAGGCTGGAATATTATACTGGCGCTGGCATTACTCCTTTTTGCTTGAAAAGGATCTTCTATATAGCGGATCGCTTTGCCATTGCTGTATGACAAACTCATTGTTAATTGCTTATTAAACTGCCTGCTCCCTGAAACACTCCATCGATTGGTATCAAATTTCTTTCCTAAAAATATTTCTGTTGAGTGGACATAACTAGTTGAAACCCTTCCATTGCCATGCAATACAAAGCTTAAAGAAGCCGAGTTATAGGTTTCCCATAAATCACTTAACTTATCTTTAGTTTGGGAGCTAAATATACTCGGGTCGACTCTACGAATTAATTTGGTTTCCGGGTAGAATCTGGGTCTAAACGAAGCCCTGAATTTGGCTATACCTGTGCGCGTGATAAAACCGGTTTCAGTCTGAAAACGATCTCCAATATCATGATAACCAAAACCAAGCCTTAACTTCCTGGTTTGATAAACATAATTAACACCGAGCGCGTGTCCATCCTCATTATTTAGAGATTCGGAATCCTTATGATTGGAAAATAGTAAATGGTACCCTAATACACTTGACTGGTTGATCCTTTGCGATCCATCAGCGCCAAATACCCGGTTATGGCCATTCTCTACCTCTCTTCCTGTATATACGCCGCCAATATAACTGTCACTGCTTAATGTCCTTTTGTAGCGCATGATTGCAAAATGTGCATAATCGCCATCCGGATCATCACCAGGTAATTCATCCAAAGCATAGATGGAAGCAATGGTATTCTTTTTTCCGGTTTTTCCGGACAATTTAATACCGGTAATCGGATTTACAATCGTTCGAGTATGCACTACGGAAATTAGAGGATCTCCATGACTACTGCCGGAAAAATTGAAATTTTCACGACCTTCCAAAAAGAAGGGTCTCTTTTCAGAAAAAAACAGGGCAAATCGTTGGTTAAAGTCTACCTGACCGGCATCGGCTTCAACTTGACTAAAGTCGGGATTGTAGGTGCCATCTAAAATTAAATCGGATGTAAGTCCAAGTTTTCCCGTTAAACTGAAATCTTCATTAGATCCCAGGGAGGATAAACTACCCTGGTCAATTTCACTTCTTTGACCGTAGGTTACCGCCGGAAGAACCTCGAATAACGTATAATGTTTGATGTCTTGATAAATCATCGGCTGCATTTGGGTGAGAAAGCCCAAAAGTCCTATGTCAGGGCTAAGGGGAGGGTATGTGCCTTGTTCGGATCTTCGGCTTATTTTACGCTCGAAAATGACTCCCATCTCGACGATTTCTTTATTGGCAAATCGAATGCTTTTAAAGGGTATTTGCACTTCAATGGTGTAGCCTTCGGCATCGATTTGGCCTTTACTATACCAAACCAGGTCGATACCTTTGTCTTCTGTGCCACCCGCGAACCGAGTATCTTCCTGGATACCGAAAGGATTAATGTAAAAACCATATAACCCTTGTTGATCGTTAAAAGAATCTAAATTGATACAAATCCAATCATCAGCACGAATGTTATCACGTCGTGTTACTGAAGACTTAATTTTATCGGGTTGGCTGTCATAACACCGAAAAGCAAAATACATATTTTCCTGATCATAGGCCATATATGCGATGGTTTTCTCAGCCATATCGTGGCCAAAATCAGGAGTAAAAGTCTTAAAGCCTGTAATTGAAGGGGCGTTTTGCCATACAAGATCATTTAGAATTCCATCAATGGTTGGAGGATGATCGGTCCTCAGGGGTTTCAGGGGATCAGAAGCTTTGGTAACAGAACCGATGAGTAAAATAAAGATGAATAAGCAAACTGTAGTTGTAGTAATTTTCTTCAATTTAACCTCCAAATATTACGTATTTACGTAGTGATAAATTCTCTGTAAAAGGCCGCGAACTTCAAAAATCCACTTTCCATAAAATTGCAATCTGATATAGCTAAAAATCAATAGACAAACTAACAAAACGGATGAAATTCTCCAAAGAAAGTTGGTTTGTATAAGTTATTTTCAATTTTCTCATAAGTGGAAATTGCCAACAATTCTTTTGATACCGACTTGAAATTTATACGTGAGAGTTTGAAATAGGATGTGATTTTTTTCATAAAAATAAATTCCAAAATATATAAGTTGGGAACTAAAATGTACGAAGTCAAAGAGATCAATATCTCCAACTGGTTAAATCTGCGCCTGGAGGCGCTGATTTTTCAATCCGTTCCACGATCTTGGGTATGAACATTTGATGATAACGCAACCGGGAAATAGCATTCGGGTTATCATGGTCGCCATTCCAGCAATGTTCTGCCCGGTCGCCATAATCAACGACTCCATCGTAAAAAGGATCTTTACTGTTTTTGAGGATTTCTTCCACGAGGTATACTGCATTGTTCAGATAGTAATTATCCATATCACCGCAGTAAATATGGATTTTCCCTGTTAGTTTTGCACCAATTCTTCTCCAATCCCGCTGGAGAATATGACCGATATCATAATTTTCTCGCCAATACTCGGCTACAGAAGGATCGATTTCACCGGTCATTTTATCCCAGATTGGCTTGGGATAACCATCCTCACCCATAGGACTATACACCGCCTGCCAGATATCCCATTGATCTCCGGATCGACTGTTTGTACCTAAAACTAACTCGCGATGATTCATTTCTTCCAGGGTAGCGCTAATTTTCCCCAAATAATTTCGTCGACCTGGCCTGGGTGTACGCTTGAAAGGACTGTCAACATAATAGGCGTTCTTGTCATCATAGATATTCACGATTGTATATGCACGAAAATCAATGGGATCCGGACACGCAGCCCAGCAGCCATTGTATTCATCCGGATAAAAGACTTGAACCGCAAGCGCTTCCCAACCGCCCGTGGAACCGCCGTACAAAAACCTCGACCAACCTTCACCAATTCCACGAAATTCTTTTTCAATGTGTGGAATCAGCTCATATGTTATCGCATCACCGTATGGACCAAGGTTGGCGGAATTCACCGCGTAGGAATCATCATAATAAGGATTGGCATGTTGGATTTTTACCAAAATTACCCTGGGAAAATCAGGTCCTGTCCAGTCCTTATAGAATCGATGCGAATAATCCTGGACGATTTTATTATAGCCATCAAGATTAAAACGAGCGCTGTATGTAGATTCTAGATTCGGATCGGGGGTTTCCTCGCGAAATCCGCTAAAAGAATATGGAAAATGGCCGTGATTTATCACCAGTGGATACTTAGCTTCGGGATGGTCATCAAAACCTTCCGGAATCAACAATACAGCTCCAAGATACATAGGCCGGCCCCAGAATGCTGTTAACAGCTTACTCTTCATTTTAATATGTTTGATGTATTTTGTATCTTTGGGTGCCGGAATAGGCGGGATCTTTTGATCCATATTAATCTGAATTGTTTCGTTTTTACTTGGATCAATTTTTATTTTTTCCGGAGTACTATAAATATTTCCCGGCGCTCGGTTCCAATGCTGTCCTTCACCTCGTTCCATTGGCAGTTTTACCACGTGACCGTCGGCTAGGTGAAAGGTCTCATATTTATGAAGTATCGCTTGCACAAAATATTCTCCGGCTGGAATTTTGGAGATACTTTGAAGTGGATAACCAAATACACTTGCATCAATCAATGCCTGTTCACCCGGTTTTAAATCATCCACATTGATTCCAAAAATGAGCTGGGTATTAGCGCCATCATTGATCTGAAATCTTGGCTCATTGTCGTCGTTTTTTGACATCATCAGCAAAATACGGCCGTCAAGCGCCTGGTTGCTGATTTCCGTGGAAAAGGAGATACTGAATTTCAGACCCTTCTGTTCATCGGCCTGGGTAATACATGGTATACTTAACATTAACAAAATAAGTAATTTAAGTGATTTCATTGTTTGCTCCATTTAATTTTTTCAGTATTTATTTTGGAAGACAATAGAATATAACTATTATTTTTGTTCGATCAATACACAAAGTTAGGCAGTTTGGAGATATTGAAACTTATGTTGTGAGGAGGAGGAATGGATTGATTTTGAAATAAAAAATCCCACCCCTGAATCTCCTTTTGAGGTGCGTCCTGTGCCTGACGAAGGGGGATTTAAGCGTGTGTCTTTCCGTAAATGAAATAACTACAGATAATATTTTTAACTCTGCGAAAGATCAGTTTCACCTTGATTTTTGATATTCAATCCGGTACAATTCCATTAGTTATTTTTTTACAAAATATTTGAAAGGAATTCACGGATGCGCTACAAAAAAGGTTTGTTTGTTTTACTATCTATCACATTTTTTTGGTTAATTATTATTTCAAATAATCATGTTCTAGCCCAAACAAAGCCCACATTAACTGTCGAAAAGATCATGCAGGATCCAAAATGGATAGGCACAGCTCCCAGTAGAGAATATTGGTCTGAAGATGGTAAATGGATCTACTTTATGTGGAATCCCGAAAATGCAATGAGCGACTCACTCTATAAAGTTTCAAACAAAGGCGGCACACCGAAGAAGGTTTCTCTGGCCGAACGCAAGGCTATGCCTTCCCGGTTTGGCACTTATAATAAAAGGAAAACTCAAAAGTTGTATACAAAAGACGGGGATATCTTTCTCCTGCAGGTTCGCAGCGGAAAAATTCAACAAATTACAAATACTTTAGAGAGGGAAACCAATCCAAAATTCACACTGGACGAAAGGTTTATTATCTACCAAAAGCAAAACAACTTATATATATGGAATCAGGAAAGTGGCGAAACAAATCAAATCACAGATTTCAAAAAAGGGAAGAAGAAATCCAAGGATAAACCCAAAAACGACCAGGGAAAATGGTTAGTTGATCAACAAAAGGCATTAATGAAAGTTTTGAATGAACGTAGGGAACGTTCGGAATTATCTAAAGAAAGCCGCAAATTACTGGAGCCGGATCGTCCCAAGGAGATTTATATCGAAAGCAAAAATGTTCAGAATATTCAACTTAGTCCTGATGAGAATTTTGTAACCTTTCGTCTGGTGAAACAACCCAAGGATGCCAAACGAGCAATCGTGCCGAATTATGTCACTGATTCAGGTTTTACCGAGGATATCAATTCCCGGGTGAAGGTGGGTAGCCCGCCAGCATCCTATGAACTGGGAATTTACGACGTCGAGGGAGATACGGTTTATTATGTATCTACCAAAGAAGTTCCGGGCATTTATGATGAACCGAAATATCGCAAGGACTATGAAAAAGAAGAACAAGCTGATAAAGATGAACAAGCTGATAAAGATGAAAAAGGTGATAAAGAGGAAAAAGATGAGAATGAGAAGAAAAAACCCAGGGGCGTAATCTTTCATGGACCGTATTGGTCTGATAACGGCAATCATGCAGTCGTACTTTTACGAGCTCAAGACAATAAAGATCGCTGGATCATGTCATTGGATATTTCCAATGGAAATTTAAAACTACTGGATCGCCAGCATGATGACGCCTGGATTGCCGGACCGGGTATTGGTAGGAGTTTTGGCGCCGGATCTCTGGGTTGGACGCCGGATAATCGTCGTTTTTGGTTCCAATCAGAGGAAACAGGTTATTCGCATTTATATTCGGTGGATGTAGCCAGCGGAGAGAAAGTTCAGTTAACAAAAGGAGAATATGAAGTCTTTAATCCGCAAATTTCAAAGAACAAAAAGAATTGGTATTTTACTTCCAGCGAGGTCCATCCAGGTGAACGACATTTATACAAAATGCCCATCAATGGCGGTAGTGCGGTAAAACTGACCAATATGACCGGCAGCAATCAAACCCGGTTGTCTCCTGACGAAAAGCAGGTTCTGATTCGTTTTTCCTATAGTAATAAGCCCTGGGAGTTGTTCGTGATGGACAACAAAACCGGTGCGAAAGCGAAGAAAATAACGAGCTCGCTACGGGAGGAATTCACTGCTTACCCCTGGCGGGATCCTGAACTGGTAAAGCTTACCGCAAGAGACGGCATCGAAGTGAGCGCCCATCTTTATCGTCCTGAAAATCCGGAGGAAAATGGACCGGCCGTAATTTTTGTTCATGGCGCCGGCTATTTGCAGAATGTTCACAAATGGTGGAGCAGTTATTTTCGTGAATATATGTTCCATAATTTATTGGTGGATAATGGCTATACCGTATTGGATATCGACTACCGCGGCAGCGCCGGTTATGGTCGAGACTGGCGAACTGCGATCTATCAATTTATGGGAGGAAAAGATTTAACCGACCAGGTTGATGGTGCGAAATTTTTAGTCGATCAATACGATGTGGATCCTAAACGGATCGGTATTTACGGTGGATCGTATGGCGGCTTTATCACCTTTATGGCTTTGTTTACAACACCAGATGTCTTTGCTGCCGGAGCAGCGTTAAGACCGGTTTCCGACTGGGCGCATTATAATCATTCTTATACCTCTAATATATTAAATACGCCAGTTCTGGATAGCCTGGCTTATGTTCGCAGTTCACCCATTTATCATGCTGAAGGCTTAAAAGGCGCGCTGCTGATTTGTGTCGGAATGGTCGATACCAATGTGCATTTTCAGGATGTCGTTCGTTTGGTCCAGCGCTTAATAGAGCTGGGTAAAGACAACTGGGAAACCGCGGTTTATCCTGTTGAAAGTCATGGATTCCGAGCACCCTCCAGCTGGACTGATGAGTATAAGCGGATTTTTAAGTTGTTTGAAGAGAATTTGAAATAAAATGATTCAAGGTATGCGTTGCGGAAACCACTTCGATAATTTGTATCGATCTAATTCCTGAAGCACGAAATTCTAAATTCGAATTCTTAAACAAATTCTAATCTCTAAATTCCAATGGTATAAACACATTAGCCAAGCTTAAGTTGTTTGATATTTGAAACATTATAATTTAGATATTGTTTAGAAATTCGTAATTCGGATTTCTGATTTAATCGGTAAAAATTATGATTGAGATAATCGAAGTAGTCTTCAATCATGCAAATTTGGCGTTGCGGAAACCACTTCGATGATTTGTATCGATCTAATTTCTGAAGCACGAAATTCTAAATTCGAATTCCTAAACAAATTCTAATCTCAATTTCGAATGGATTAAACACACTAACCAAACTTAAGTTGTATGATATTTGAAACATTATAATTTAGATACGATTGTAAATAACAATAATAACAATATAAATAACCAAAATAATTGGGAGGATTAACATGATAAAATTCAAGTTTGATGCCTTAAGTTTTGTTCTTATTGTGTTGTTTGCAGGTCTTCAATTATCCTGTAGCGGAACGAATGAAGCAGACCTGGTGTTGCGAAATGGAAAAATCGTAACTGTCGATGACAACAATCCTGAAGCTCAGGCTCTGGCAATAAAAGGCGACAAGATTGTTGCAATTGGCAGCGACGAGGACATTCGGATAATGATTGGTCTGAAGACCAAAGTAATCGATCTGGATGGAAAACTGGCCATCCCTGGCTTTATCGAAGGGCATGGCCATTTTATGGGCATCGGGTATGCAAAAATGAACCTGGAATTGATGAACGTGAAAAACTGGGAAGAGATTGTAGCGATGGTTGCAGAAGCGGCGAAAAATGCTGAGCCGGGTGCATGGATTACCGGCAGGGGTTGGCACCAGGAAAAATGGGATCGTACTCCTGTTCCAAGTGTAGACGGCAATCCAACTCATCACAGGCTCAGTGAAGTGGCTCCCGATAACCCGGTTCGTTTGGGGCATGCCAGCGGACATAGTTCGATTGTGAATGCTAAAGCCATGGAACTTGCTGGTATCACCAAAGACACAGCGGATCCCGATGGCGGGGAAATTCTGAGAGATGCCGATGGCAACCCGACTGGGGTGTTGCGGGAAACAGCCCAAGGATTGATATCACGAGCTCGAAATCAAGCAGCAGAGGAGCGTTCAGAAGAAGAGATAGAAGCCAACAAGCGTAAGGCAATCAAACTGGCGCAAGAGGATTGTCTATCAAAAGGAATTACGAGTTTTCAAGATGCAGGCTCTGGATTCGGCACCATCGATCTATTCAAGAGAGTGATTGCCGATGGCGAGTTGAAGTTGAGGCTTTGGGTGATGGTAAGCGGCAGCAATGAGCGATTAGAAGAAAATCTTGCCAACTATAAAATCATTGGTGAAGGCAACAATATGTTAACGGTTCGGGCTATTAAGAAGGCAATAGATGGAGCGCTCGGTTCCCACGGCGCCTGGCTGCTGGAGCCATATACGGATTTACCCACATCCTCCGGATTGAACACCACATCCCTGGAATCACTGAAAGAAACAGCACGGTTAGCGGCTTTAAATGATTTTCAATTGTGTGTTCATGCTATCGGAGACCGGGGCAACCAGGAGGTACTCAATATTTTTGAAGATACATATAAAAATAATCCGAACAAGTCAGATTTACGCTGGCGAATCGAACATGCCCAGCATTTATATCCTTCCGACATTGCACGATTCGGTGAATTGGGAGTGATTGCTTCGATGCAAGGTATCCATTGTACTTCAGATGCTCCATGGGTACCCAAGCGTCTGGGTGATAAAAGAGCAGAAGAAGGCGCATATGTCTGGCAAAAGTTAATGGCTGCGGGCGCAGTTGTTACAAATGGAACAGATGCCCCGGTTGAGGATGTCGATCCGATTGCCAGTTATTATGCCACGGTTTCCCGCAAATCAAAAGATGGTTCTGTTTTTTATCCTGATCAGCGCATGAGCCGTTTGGAAGCTTTGAAAAGCTATACGATCAATTGCGCCTATGCTGCTTTCGAAGAGGAGATAAAAGGCTCATTAACTATCGGGAAACTGGCAGATATAACTGTTTTGTCCAAAGATATCATGACGATTCCGGAGGATGAGATTCCGTCTACAGAAGTAATTTACACAATCGTTGGTGGAAAGGTGATGTACGAGAAAGATAAGTAATTTGAAATTTTGTCATTCTGAGTGAAGCGAAGAATCTCTTGGTAATAATTTCATGCGAGATTCACACTGGAGATTCTTCACTTCGTTCAGAATGACATTTGTTAGAATTTTTAGTTATTATTCTACTATTGATGGAAGCTACTAAATTGCAGGACTATGCATCAATATTATGTTTACATCATGACAAACAAATCAGGTACTCTTTATATTGGAGTTACAAATAATTTGAACCGTAGAGTTTATGAACATAAAGAAAAACTGATAAGGGGTTTTACGTCTAGATATAATCTATCGAAACTAGTCTACCATGAAACATGTTATGATATAAACCAAGCCATTGTTCGTGAGAAGCAACTAAAAGGTTGGTTAAGAAATAAGCAAATTGAACTCATCGAAAAAACAAATCCATATTGGAGAGACTTAAGTAAAGATGGGTATAAAAAATAGCTGTCATTCTGAATCCGCTTTAGCGGAGTGAAGAATCCCTTGATGATTGAAGTTGCACAAAATTGGTAATCTCAGGAATTATAACACAAAGAGATTCTTCGCTTTGCTCAGAATGACATTATTGGTGAGTTTTTCTCCGTCAACTTGCAGTTCGGAAGGATATTTTTAGATTAAAACAATGATTTGAATGAAAAGTTAACAGAAGGAGAATAGGAATGAATAATCTGTTTAGATTGTCAAATAATATAAAATGGCTAATAACTTTTTTTGTAATCCTAATTTTTACAGGACCAGGACTTTCACAAAATAAAAAATTAAAAGTCTATATTTCCGTTGATATGGAAGGTACGGTCGGCAGTGTTACCGGAGATCAGCTTGGACCAAGCGGATTCGAGTATTCCCGCTTCCGTGAGTTTATGACAAATGAAACCCTGGCGGCCATCAAGGCTGCAAAGGAGTCTGGTGCGACCGAGATTCTGGTAAGCGATTCCCATGGCAATGGGGAAAATCTGCTCATCGATAAGTTTCCGGAAGATATACGGATCATCCGATCCTGGTCGCGGAAATTATCCATGATGGCTGGTATAGACGAGACATTTGACGCGGCAATTTTTATCGGATATCATTCTTCCACCACCAATATGGAAGGCGTTCGCGCCCATACCATGTCAAGCGCCAGATTGACTCGCGTGGCATTGAATGGCATCGATATGCCGGAAGCTGGCATTAATGCGGCAATCGCCGGTCATTTTGGTGTTCCTGTCGTGATGATTTCTGGCGATGATGCGGTCATAAAAGAAACGCGTTCGATTATTGGTGATATAGAAGCGGCCGAAGTGAAAAAGAGTTTAGGTTTTCATTCGGCAAATACACTTACACCGGCAGCAGCTTATAAGCTTATCTATGAGAAAGTTAAAACAGCGCTTTCTCGCCTGGGTGATTTCAAACCCTATGTGCTCAAAAAACCAATCACATTGGAGGTTGGATTTAAGCATTATCGACCGGTTGAGATCCTTGGTTATTTAAGTTTGGTTGAGCGCATCGATTCACACACAATTCGCTTCGTTGGTAAAAATATACTTGAAGTATCCAACTTTTTAGTTTTCATTACTAGTTATGATTCCAATCTTCAACCCTGAATGACCTAAAAAAGGAGACAAAATTTGCGCAGTTTTCTGCTTCCCCGATTTAGAGATGGAATTCTCACACAATGGATAAGAAATCATTCAAAATCAATGTTGAAATGGTTTCTATTTTTATTCGTTTCAAATTCCCTTCAATTTCTTATTATTATTTCCCATGTTACTGCAAATGACGATAGCAAGTCCGGAGTTCGGGATGACAAAATTGCAAAAGCGGTTAAGACAAATTCAGCCCCTCTAATTGATGGTGAAGTTCTCAGTGAAGCTATTTGGCAACAAGCTGAACCCATCAACCAATTTTGGCAGACTACACCAGATGAAGGCAAGCCAGCTACTCAGAAGACAGAAGTTCGCATCATCTACACAAATGATGTGCTATACGTTGGCGTGGTTTGTTATGATGATGATCCGCAGAGAATCATCGTTTCAGATAGCCGTAGAGATGCTTCGCTACAAGAAACCGACAGCTTTCAGCTTATTTTCGATACATTCCATGATCATCAGAATGGATTTGTTTTTGGCACCAATCCTGCCGGTATTGAATATGATGCCCAGGTTACTAATGAAGGAGGAGGACGTTTTGGCGGCGGCCGGCAAAGCCGCGGTGCAATTGGCGGATTTAATATCAATTGGGATGGATCATGGGAAGTTAGCGCTAAAATTTCCGATATTGGCTGGAGCGCCGAATTCGCTATTCCTTTTCGAACTTTGAGATATCCGAAAAAAGAAGAACAGATCTGGGGACTTAATTTTCAACGCAATATTCGTCGAAGGAAAGAGCAAGCCTTTTGGACTCGGCTGCCACGGCAATATAATTTATATAAACTAACTGAGGCGGGAGTTCTTGAGGGGCTTAAAATCCCCAGCAGGACCAATCTTAAAGTAACGCCTTATTTACTGGGTCAAGTCAATAAAGACTATACGATTAACACAGATGCACATTCCGCCAATGAGTTTGGTGTGGATGCGAAATATAGCTTAACTCCGGGACTAACTTTAGATATGACTTACAATACCGACTTTGCCCAGGTGGAGGTTGATGAGCAGCAAATTAATCTCGATAGATTTAACCTGTTTTTTCCGGAGAAAAGGGCTTTTTTTCTTGAGAATGCCGGAACGTTTGCGGTTGGCAGCCCGGGTGAGGTTGACTTGTTTTTTAGCAGACGAATTGGAATTGGAGAAGGCGGGATAGCAGTACCCATTGCCGGAGGTGCACGCTTGTCGGGGAAAGTAGGATCAACAAAATTGGGCTTCCTTAACATGCAAACTGAAAGCGTTGGAGATTCCATTCAAGCCAACAACTTTGGTGTGGCAAGAATTAGCAGGGAGTTTCCCAACCGCACTTCAATTGGAGGCATCTTTGTGAATCGTGTTGGAACCGGAAGTCTAGCTCCTGATGATGATCATAACCGAACTCTTGCTGTAGACGGCCGGCTTGGAATTGGACGTTATACGCAACTATCCGGATTCGCTGCAAAAACCTGGACGTCTGGAGTGTCGGGAGATGAGTATGCATTTAAATTTGGAGCCCAATATCGATCAGAGGCATGGTTCTTAATCGCAAATTATACCGAGGTAGCTGACCAATTTAATCCTGAAGTTGGATTCCTGCAAAGGTCTGGATTTCGTAAACCCGATTTTTTAATTTTTCATACTTATCGTCCTAAGAATTTTATGGGTCTGCATGAAGTCCGGCCGCATATATCCTATCGAGGATTCTGGGGATTTTCCGGATTTCAGCAAACCGGTCATCTGCATTTTGATAATCACTGGGAATGGAAGAATGGCTATGAAGTCCACTCGGGTCTTAATTTCACAACTGAGGGAGTTTCAGAAGAATTTGAGATTAGCGATAATGTTTTCGTTCCCGTTGGTTCATATCACCATAAAGAGGCCCAGATTATTGCATTTACCAATCGTGGGGCGCCTTTAAGTTTAAGCACCCGAATCACGGCAGGAGGAATTTTTGGTGGAACCCGATTCACGAGTAGTAGTACTCTTCGCTGGCGTGTTGGTGAGACTTTCAACACGGAAATCAGTTGGAGCCATAATAATTTTGATTTACCCGGAGGGGAATTTAATACCGATTTAATCCGGGGTAGAATATCTTACTCATTTACTCCCAAATTATTCTTGCAGAGCCTGCTTCAATATAACAGCCGCTCAGAACAATTCTCAATGAATCTGAGATTCACCTGGATACAAACAGCAAATACCGGATTATTCCTTGTATATAATGAAGTCAGTGATTACGATAATTCTGATTTTAGTGTTCAAAACCGTGCGTTTATCATAAAGTATTCTCAGATGATCGATGTGTTTAGATGATGGCGATTGGAATCGCTCATTCGTCCCTAACGGGACTTTTACGTTTATTGGTTTGGCTCCCGGCAATAAATTAGTGGGGTAGATGAACAAGCATCCTTAACGGGATTGTTATGTTATATGATAATTATAATAATTAATATTTTTCAAAAACCTTGACATTCAAAACTCAAATATTATATTAGGATCTAAATGAATAGTATGTGATTGGATAGTCATAATTTAATTATTTCACTTTTACATTCATCTATCAATCATGAGGGATTATTTGATTTCATAGTATCACTTAAATTTAGTTATTTTGAATTTTTAACGTCAAAATTATATTAGAAGTAGTTTGAATTCATTGAGTTTAAAATGAAAGAAGTAATAATAATAGGCGGTGGTCTTGGCGGAATGGCAGCCGCTCTAGCTCTTTTAATGCAAGGTTTCAAAGTATCATTATTTGAATCAAATTATCGTCTTGGTGGAAAAGCTGGTGCTGAAAAAAAAGACGAAAATTATGAAGATCATGGCTTTCATATATTCCCCACATGGTATGTAAACATATTTAAGATAATTAATGAACTTGAAATTCAAGATAATTTTATTGATGTAAATAGCTTCCATCAAATTAGAAAAAAAGGCGAATTTCCTAATTTAGTAAAGATTCAAAATTTTACTTCTTTCAAGTTTGCATTAAAAAATATCATGTCGGGAGCCCTTCCTAAGGCTGAAATGTTTTTATACTATTATTCAGTTGCAGATCTTTTGTCTCAACCGTACAGACGAAGAGCATTTCTAGATCAACTGAGTGTTAATGGTTTTATACGTTCGCGATTTTACCGTACAGAAAGAATATCTCTTCAATATCAGGATTTGCTTCTAAAGTTCATCTCGGTCCCAAGTTATAGAGTATCTGCTATGACAACTAAAATTATGTTGGGCTTTTGGGTAAAACATAGTATACCTATGCATAAAATATTAAAAGGAGATATGGAAAGGTTTTTTATACAACCGTTTTCTCAAAAACTTAAAGAACTAGGATGTAAAATTGTATTGTCGAGTGATTTAGAAAAAATTGATGTTGATGGGTCTCGAATAAAGAGCGTTAGTATTAGAAATTTGAAAAGCAAAAAATTAGACAGAATTGAGGTCGATAAGCTTATTCTTGCAATCCCACCGGAAAAGATATCGAACTTAATTGATGATGATGTATTTACTTCTGCGCCTCAACTAGCTAAAATTAATAATTTAGGCAACGAACCAATGGCAGCATTAAATATCTATTTCAAGGGGAAAATTAATGGGATACCCAAGTATCATGTAAACCTAATTAACTCCAAGTATAGCATCACTTTTATTGATGTTTCACAAATTTGGGACAATCTCAACAATACAGTACTGAACATAATTGCATCAGAAATAGGTAAGTTGAAAACACTTTCAGACAGAAAGGCTACTTCCGAAATCATAGAAGAGCTTAGATTGTTCATACCATTTGAAAATGCTGATATTGAAAAAACATTTTATCAGTCACATGTGAATGAACCCCTTGTAACCAATGATGTGGGTTCTTGGCACTATCGCCCATATGCTTCAACCGAACTAAAGAATTTATACCTTGCTGGAGCTTATTGTCGCAATCATATAGATATGACGTCCATGGAAGGCGCAGTTATTTCAGGATTAAGTGCAGCTAAAAAACTAGGAGAAGATATAGGAATTGATTTAAAAATAAATATCCAAAAGCCGAAAGTTTATCCACGAATACTTTTTGTATTGGGTAAGATAATCCTTTTTCCTTTAGTTGTTTTTGCAAAAATAGCTGTTTTGTTAGGAAAGGATTGAATTGGACCATCTTTCGTCAATTCAAGTTAGAATAAATAATCGAAAAATAATCTTCAAATAAAAATATCAGGTTATTGAATTTTTGATAATGATATATCTAATATCCTCAATTCAAATTCATAATTAACCTGACCTATTTATGAATTATCCAGGTTAATTAATTGGATCAGTTTCATTGGGTTGGTCATCAAAATCAAACAATGTATTACTGCCATTAGATATCTCGACAATATAATTATTCCCTTCCGACTCTATGAATGTAGATTGGTTCCATTAATTCATTTTCTTTTTGGGATGGCTGAGAGTTTTTGCCGAAAAGATTTAAATAAAACAATATCATAACTCTTTGTTTTTAATCTAAGTATACAAAAACATAATTACTGTAACATATTAAAATTGTACTTATCAATATTATTAAACCTCCCCTACCCCCTCCTTTACAAGGACAAGGAGGGGAAATTCCTCCCCTTGATAAGGGGAGGTTAGGAGGGGTAATTGAGATAAACAAATTACTACAGCCCTATAGCTCCGTTTAAACATACGTCACCGAATTTATGAAACAGACCACTAAGTGAGTGAGTTTGGTATTGTTAGTGTTGAGTTATTCAAGTTAATTACCTTCACATGAATTGTTTGCTAAAGGAATAATTATATTGGTTTATTACTGTTTACTGTTTTATTTAAGTAAAATTATTTATATATTCCTTCTGAAATTCGTACTCAAATAAATTTTGTTGAAGAATGAGATAATAATCGAACGATTTATCATTGGGTACTTTGAACATAAACTTTAGGACAGTCCCAAAGGAACGAATGAAATTCAATTAATTTAATGATGGAGGTTGTGATGCGTCGAATAACATTTTGTTTTATACTATTCCTGTTGTTCCCTGCTTTTGTCTTCGCCCAGAATGATGAGGAATATGCCGCTAAAATTAAGGAGTTCACAACGGATGCGAAATTCTTAAACGAAATGGTTGACCATCTGCCGCAATCAGATGTTGTGCCTTCACCATTGCAACATTTTGGCAGCATCATTGGGGCGCCGGGTATTTTGCACTACACCGATGAAATTTATGGATACCTGCGTGCAGTTGCCAATGCATCAGACCGGGTAGTTGTTGAAAATATTGGCAAAACAGAAGAAAACCGCGATATGATCAACGTCATAATCGGTGATGCATCGACCATCGCTGATTTAGAGACCTATCGAACTTATTTAAACCAACTCGCCGATCCGCGCATAATTACCGATGATCAAGCAAAGATGATCGTCACGAATGCGAAACCCATCTATTTTTTTACCGGCGGGTTACATTCTCCCGAAACTGGCTCACCGGAAATGTTGATGGAGCTAGCCTATCGATTAGCCGTAGAAGACTCACCGATGATCAATGCAATCCGTGAAAATGTGATCGTGATGTTTGTTCCTGTGGCAGAGCCAGACGGTCGAGATAGAATGGTGGATATTTATAATTATCGCAAAGCCCATAACGATGTAGGCCCCGGGTTGATGTATTGGGGACATTATGTTGCTCATGACAATAATCGCGATGGATTTGGCCTGGGATTGGCGCTTACAAGAAATATCCTGAAATTTTACCTGCACTGGAAACCGCAAATCTTTCACGATCTCCATGAGTCTGTGCCGTACCTTTATGTTTCAACCGGAACCGGCCCTTATAACGAATATATAGATCCCATTACCATTGCTGAATGGCACAACTTGTCTCATGAAGAAGTTACTGAATTAACTCGGCGAGGTATGCCCGGTGTATGGACCCATGGATTTTATACTGGCTGGGCGGCAAATTACCTCATGTGGATTTCGAATATCCGTAATGCCACGGGTCGCTTTTATGAAACCTTTGGTAATTCCATACCGGAAACCAAAGAACGAAAACTCCAATCCAGAAGGACATCAAAAAAATGGTACAGACCCAATCCGCCTTTAGAAAAAGCTATGTGGTCGTTGCGAAACAATACAAATTACATGCAAAGCGGTGTGTTGGTAGCTTTGAATTATGTCGCTAAAAACAAGCAACGGTTTCTGGAAAACTTTTATACGAAATCAAAAAATTCTGTTAATCGTGGTAAAGAAGAAGCGCCTTATGCATTTGTGATCCCAAAATCACAACGTAGGCCTCTAGCCACCGCAAAGTTTGTAAATTTGTTAAGGCAACAAGGATTAGAAATTCATGTTGCCGATGAAAAACTTGAATGGAAAGCAAAAAAGAAAAAGAAAAAGAAAAAAGAAAATACCGATAAAGATCAAAAAAACAAAGAGAAAGCAAAACCAAAAACTGCAGAAAAAGGATCCTATATAGTTCGACTGGATCAACCTTATCGAACCTTAGCATTGGTCTTGCTCGGAAAGCAAAATTTCCCAAAAGATGCAAAACCCCCCTACGACGATACCGGCTGGACACTTCCTTACCTCTGGCATGTCGAAGCTCACCGGGTCGATGACGAAATTATACTTTCAAATAAAATGACAATGCTGAATGAGCCCATCGAGGTAAAAGGTAAAGTAGAGAACAAAGGCCGGAAGATTTTTTTAGTTAACAATACCACGGATGATAATGTAACAGTTTTTCGTTTGAGCTTAAAAGATATTCAAATGTTTGCTGCTGAAGAGCCTTTTAAAGCCGGTAAACATGATTTTAATTCCGGTACGATTATCATCAAAACTGAAAATAATCCTGCGGATGTAACAGATCAAATTGAGGAAGCCGCCAAAAATCTCGGGTTAGTGGTTCGCGGCGTATCGAAAATGCCGGATGTTAAAACCCATGAGTTGGAAGTAGCAAAAATTGCACTAGTGCATACCTGGGTTTCTACCCCGCAGAGTGCCGGCTGGTGGCGTTTGGCTTTCGAAAAAATTGGAATTCCCTACACTTATCTTTCCGAGCAAGATTTGGGAGCAATGGATCTCAGCCAGTTTAATGTGATTATCATGCCGCATACGAGAGCTTCAACCAATGTATTGGTTAGTGGGAATTCGATGGTAGGAGAGCCGCTGCCGTGGAAAAATAGTCCGGAATACAAACATATTGGCATCATCGATGAAACAGACGATATCCGTAAAGGCATGGGCGACCAGGGTGTGAGTAATCTTCGCGAATTTATCAATAACGGCGGCGTTTTCATTACTGAAGCGTCAACATCGTCCTTCCCCATTGATGTGGGCATTACCAGGCGGATCAGTATCCAGAGAACCAAAAATTTACTTGCGCGAGGAACTGTGCTCAGGGCGACCGCAACCAAATTCAAAAGTCCCATCATGTATGGCTATCCTGATACGGTTGCTGTTTATTTTAGTCAATCGCCTGTTTTTCAAATCAGAAAAGATCTAAGCAGTTATCGTTTGCCGGATTGGTATAAGGATGAAGCCTGGTATAGTGAAGTTCCGCAGCCTGTCTTAAATTTTGCCAAGAAAAATATATTAATGAGTGGCATGCTGCGCGGTGAAAGTGAGATTGCGGGAAAACCGGCGATCGTGGATGTACCGGTTGGAAAAGGTCATGTGATTTTGTTTGCCAATCATCCATTCTGGCGTTGGGAGACCCACGGAAGCCATGCTTTCGTATTCAATACTATTCTAAATTGGAATGACTTACATGTTGGCTGGCCGGAAAGACCACAAGAAGATGAAGAGGATGTACCGGTCGCTCCTGCCCCAGGCCATGAATGGCATCAGCTTGAAAAGGAATGGTAAAAGTTAAATATTTTTGGATTTAAACATTCGAGTTCAATTTTGTACGTTTTTTTACGAGATTTATGCGTTATTCAGGAAGAAGCTGTTTTTAAATAGATTCGTAACTATTCAGCCGTTGGCTTTTAGCTGTTGGTTTGCTTATAGCTACTGATGAGATTTTTTATCATTTATTGGTCTATGTTTAACTGACCTATAATCACTTTACATCTTTTGTTGGGATTAAATGCCAATAGTCGAACAATTACAAAAAGGGCATTAAAAGATTTATAATATGAACTTAGAGATTTTGAGTTTTAGAGGCTGAATAGTGACATAGATTCATTCTGAATGACATCACTTCGTTCATTAATATTGTTAAATTTTATACGAGTACTGCTATACAACTTTAAGGGATTCTGTTCAGGAAATTCTCGAAAGCTCAAACCTTTCAAAATCCTGTTTTCATCAAAGTTTGATTTTATTTTTGAAATTAGTTATCCTTACCCACTGTTACATAATTGAGTCTATTCTAAAAACCGATTCAATCTCTTTTCTAAAAAAAATTGATACATAAAAACAAATACATATGAGAGCGATGGAATCGGTGTCCCTCCTTTTTAGGATGAACTCATAATTGAAACTAAATCTTTTTAAAGAGCTATAATAAGATTATTCTCAGAAGTAACAATAAAGTAAAGGGTTGGTCATATGTTAAAGCAAATTGGATTTGACGATATTGTCGATAATCGTTCCAATCTAAATGAGGAATTAGATGATACTAACTTATTAGATGCCTATTCCAAAGCAGTCGTTGCGGCGTCTAAAAAAGTGAGTCCATCGGTAGTTCATATAAAAGTTCGGAAAGAAAACAAAAGAAAAAGACGAACATTCCCTCCTGGTCAACAACAATCAGGCTCCGGCTCAGGTTTTATTATTTCGCCGGAAGGATTTATTGTCACCAACAGCCATGTTGTTATGGAAGCGGCTAAGATCGAAGTGGATCTTCCGGATGGTAGAAGCTTTGATGCGGAACTAATCGGAACCGATCCGTCCACCGATTTAGCATTGATCCGTATCTATGCTTACGAATTAAAGCATATCAAATTAGGCGACTCGGATCGATTGCAGGTTGGACAATTAGTGATCGCAATTGGCAATCCATTTGGATTTGAATACACCGTAACTGCTGGGGTGGTAAGCGCTTTAGGACGGTCTTTACGATCGAGTAATGGCAGGCTAATTGATAATGTCATCCAAACCGACGCAGCTCTAAATCCCGGTAATTCGGGTGGCCCGTTAGTGGATACTCATGGAATGGTGGTCGGTATCAATACCGCAATCATTTTACCGGCTCAAGGAATTTGTTTTGCGGTGGCGGCCAGTACGGCAAAATATGTTGTCAGTAAACTGATTACTGTCGGCTATGTGAAAAGAGGCCATCTTGGTATAGCCGGTCAGACGATCAATCTTCCCCTTCGAGTCACTAATTACAATAAATTATCGACAAATTCCGGTATACTGGTCCAAAATGTGGAAGCAGATGGACCGGCATATAATTCAGAAATTCGTTCCGGCGATGTGATTATTGGATTTAACGATTTGCCTGTTGCTAAAATCGATGATCTTCATTTATTGCTGGATGAAAAAACCATCGAAAAAAAATCAACTCTTGATATTTTACGGCGAGGCAAAAAGCAAGCAGTTACTGTAATCCCGGGTGAATTGGATAATTAAGGATCTTGTTGGAAAAGAATTTCGAATTTCTAAATACTAAACAAATTCTAATTTATAAATTCCAATGGTTAAAACATAGCAACCAAAATTAAAAGAAGAGATAAAGTGTCAACGTGAGGAGTGAAGCGACGTGACGATCTCTCTAGGAAATAATAATGTTCAATAAGGATTTGAATGAAAATAATGAATCTTGCCAAAACCAATTTGGTCAATATCCGCACTGATCTATCAATCGCCCCCTGGATGAAATCAAATTATTGGAAACCTGATGATCAAATTAATATGGAGTTCTGAATGAAAGCATCAGATTTATTTGTAAAAGCATTGGAAGAAGAGGGTGTTGAATACGTGTTTGGCATACCAGGTGAGGAAAACCTGGATTTGCTCAATTCATTGCGGGATTCAACAATTAAACTCATTCTAACTCGCCATGAGCAAGCTGCAGGATTTATGGCCGCGACTTATGGTCGACTTACCGGCAAAGCCGGTGTTTGTCTATCAACTTTAGGGCCAGGCGCGACAAACCTGGTAACCGCAGCGGCTTACGCGCAATTAGGCGCTATGCCCATGTTGATGATCACCGGACAAAAACCCATCAAATCCAGTAAGCAAGGGCATTTCCAAATTGTAGACATAATCGATATGATGCGGCCGCTAACGAAATATACCCAGCAGATTGTTAGCGGTAACAGTATTCCATCCCGCGTCCGTGAAGCGTTTCGATTGGCAGAAGAAGAGCGGCCGGGTGCTGCTCATTTGGAATTACCGGAAGATATTGCTTCAGAAAGCACAAATGTAGATATTATTCCAAAAAGTTTGGTACGGCGACCGACTGCAGAAGTTAAATCGATAAATCGCGCAGTAGAAATGATCAAGCAAGCCAAACATCCTCTGATTTTGATCGGAGCGGGGGCAAATCGCAAGACAACGTGCAAGATGTTAACCCTTTTCATCCAAAAGACCGGCATTCCTTTTTTCACCACACAAATGGGAAAAGGGGTGGTTGATGAGCACGATCCATTATTCCTTGGTAATGCTGCTCTTTCTGATTTCGACTTTCTGCACAGGGCCATAGAAAATGCGGACCTGCTTGTAAATGTCGGTCACGATGTCGTGGAAAAACCGCCGTTCTTCATGAAGCAGGGCGGCTTCAATGTCATTCATATCAACTTCTCCTCTGCTGTTGTCGATCCAGTATATTTCCCGCAAGTAGAAGTAATCGGTGATATTGCTAACAGTGTTTGGCAATTAAATGAGCGATTACAAAGACAAGATTCCTGGGACTTCTCTTATTTTTTCAAAGTGAAGGAACATATCGAAGCCCATTTGCTGGAAGGAGCAGATGATACTCGTTTTCCAATGTATCCCCAGAGGTTGGTGGCTGATGTTCGAAAAGTGATGCCGGCAAATGGCATTATCACCCTGGATAACGGTGTGTATAAAATCTGGTTTGCGAGAAATTACAAGGCGAATCAACCGAATACCGTTTTGTTGGACAATGCCCTGGCAACCATGGGCGCAGGATTGCCTTCCGCGATGGCAGCCCGAATCGTTTATCCGGATCGCAGGGTGATGGCTATTTGCGGCGATGGCGGTTTTATGATGAATTCCCAGGAACTGGAAACTGCCGTACGCTTGAAGATGCAATTAGTCGTGCTAATTCTTCGCGATGATGCTTATGGAATGATTAAGTGGAAGCAGGCCGCCATGAAATTCGAGAACTTTGGCCTAGATTATGGCAACCCGGATTTTGTTAAATATGCCGAAAGTTATGGCGCACTGGGTTATCGAGTGGAAAGCGCTGCCGATCTATTGCCAATGATGGAGGAGTGCCATAATACTGCCGGTGTCCATGTGATCGATTGCCAGGTCGATTATTCTGACAATGATCGAATTTTAAATCGTGAGATTAAGGAGAGAAGTAGGGAAATTTGATGTAGGATCCATGGTCTTCGTTCAAGACAGGCGCGTGAGACGGCAAACGCGAAAAACAGAATCGGAGAATGGGAGAAAAGGAGAAGGGAAGAATACACAAAGGACTTTTACCGTAAAGTGAAAATGAAGTCTTAAAAACTGACATGAACCAAATCTCAAATAACAAATAAGCTTGTCCCTGACTCGTTCAGGGATTCCAATATTTAAGTTCCAAATCACAAATTTTTGTTCGAAGGTTTTGGTATTTGGTATTTGAGTTTTGTAATTTATTTGA
>JADFJB010000037.1 GCA_022566355.1 candidate division KSB1 bacterium | reverse complement strand
TACCCCATTTTTCAATGGCTATCGTCCTCAATTTTATTTTCGAACGACAGATGTAACAGGCTCGATCCAGCTTCCTGATGGCGTAGAGATGGTGATGCCAGGTGATAATATCACCATGAAGGTAGAGTTGATTTCGGAGATTGCTATGGAAGAAGGTTTGCGTTTCGCGGTTCGTGAAGGTGGTAGAACGGTTGGCGCTGGGGTCGTTAGTAAAATTTTAAAGTAAGTGAGAAGCAATATGCGTGATAATATTATTTTAGAATGTACTTCATGTAAAGAGCGGAATTACACCGGTACGAAAAATAAACGAATACACACACAGCGTGTTGAATATAAAAAATATTGTCCGCGTTGTAATAAACATACAAATCATAAAGAAACTCGTTGATTGGAATGTATGAATACAGGCCTGTAGCTCGAACGGCTAGAGCACCGGACTCCAAATCCGGGTGTTGTGGGTTCGAATCCCTCCAGGCCTGCTAGTGTTGAATGTATTCTGAGGTTGAATCAAAAAAAATGAGAATTCGGGATTGTTATGTTTAAAAAGATTGCTTCTTTTATTCAAGAGGTAAGAACAGAGATGACTCGGGTTTCGTGGCCTTCCAGAGAGGAGTTGCGAAGTTCTACCAAGGTTATAATGGTTGTAAGTTTCGCTTTCATTGTTTTTACATTCATTATAGATAATATACTTAAATATTTGTTTGATTTATTTTATGGTTTCTAAAGGATAAGGAAAGCTTTCGTGGAACATAAATGGTTTGTAGCTCATGTGCTATCCGGGCATGAAAAGAAAGTAAAGCTTTATCTTGAGAACGAGATTGATAATTCGGATTTTGGAGAGAAAATTTCAGAAGTGTTAGTTCCATCTGAAGAAGTTATTGAAATGCGTGAAGGGAAAAAAAGATTAAAAAATAAAGTATTTTTCCCAGGTTATATCCTGATTCTTTTAGTGGCGGATAAAGATGTATTGGATTTTGTAAGGAATATTCCAGGGATTACAAATTTTGTTGGTAATACGTATAATCCCCAACCACTTCGCCAGGAAGAAGTCGATCGAATAATAGGACGATTGGAAGCCAGTAAAGATAAGAAGATATTGGATACTCCTTTCACCGTGGGTGATCCTATACGAGTTATTGATGGCCCGTTTACGGATTTTACCGGGAAAGTAGATGATGTAAATGAGGAAAAGCAAAAATTAAAAGTTATGGTAAGTATTTTTGGGCGTTCTACACCGGTAGAGTTGGACTTCCTTCAAGTAGAAATAGAACAGTAAACTAGGTGATATTATGGCAAAAAAAGTAATTGGGTTGATTAAGTTACAGCTACCGGCAGGAAGTGCTACTCCTTCACCCCCGGTAGGTCCGGCGTTGGGTCAGCATGGTGTAAACATAATGGAGTTTTGTAAAGCGTTTAATTCCAAGACACAAGATAAACAAGGATTAATCATCCCGGCGGTTATAACTGTATATGCTGATCGATCATTTTCTTTTATCACAAAAACACCGCCTGCAGCTGTACTTTTAAAGAAAGCAGCCGGTTTGGAAAAAGGATCGGGTGAGCCAAATAAAGAAAAAGTAGGTAATGTAACTTTAGATCAAGTTAAAGAGATCGCCGAATTGAAAATGCCGGATTTAAATGCGAATGATATTGATGCAGCGGTGTTGATGATAAAAGGTACTGCCCGCAGCATGGGTATAGTGGTAGATGAATAAGTTATTTTTATTGTGAAAGAGTATTCTCGAGGTAAATATGAAAAGAAGTAAACGATACAATAATATAGTTAAATCATTAGGAACCGAACAAGAAATTGGCTTAGAGGAAGCCATTAAGATTGTCAAACGGAATGCAACTGCAAAGTTCGATGAATCAATTGAAATGGCTATTCGACTTGGTGTCGATCCTCGTAAATCCGATCAAATGGTTCGCGGAACAGTTTCATTACCACACGGTATTGGCAAGACGGTTCGTGTATTGGTTTTAGCCAAGGGGCCTAAAGCCAAGGAAGCTGAAGAAGCTGGTGCCGATATGGTAGGGTTCGAGGATTATATTCAAAAAATAAAAGACGGATGGACGGAGACAGATGTTATTATAGCCACCCCGGACGTCATGAGTGACGTTGGAAAACTAGGTAAGCTGCTAGGTCCAAAAGGTCTAATGCCTAATCCAAAGAGTGGGACCGTAACAATGGATGTGGGTTCTGCAGTGAAAGAAGTGAAAGCCGGACGCATTGAATTTCGTGTTGATAAGTATGGTATTCTTCATGTTTCCGTAGGTAAAGCCTCTTTTGATGAGCAGAAATTACTGGAAAATACAAAGGTATTTATTGAAACAGTGCTACGATTGAAACCCGCATCTGCAAAAGGCCAATATTTGCAAAGTGTTTCTCTTTCTTCTACAATGAGTCCTGGAATTAAGCTTGACCGAAGTTTGGTTATGGCTGAGCTTCGTTAGTTTGTATGAATAAACATGTAATGTAAAGGAGTTAGGAAAAAATATGCCAAGACCGGAAAAAGTAGCCATTGTTGAAGCTACAAGGAAAGCGGCTGAAAAAGCTTCATGTATTGTAATGGCCGATTTTACAGGTTTGAACGTTGAAGAAATTACAGAACTCAGAAGAAAATTTCGCGAGCAATCGATTGACTATAGAGTCGTTAAAAATACACTTGCCAGGATTTCGTTGAAAAGCCTGGGATATACCGAGTTGCTCGATTATTTGGAAGGACCTACAGGTTTTGCTTTTGGATATGATGATCCCGGAACACCAGTACGGGTTATTTTGGATTTCAGCAAAAAAACGGAAAAACCAAAAATCAAAGCAATTTGGTTTGATGAACATTTATTTTCCGGCGAGGATGCTAGAAAAGTAGCTGACTTGCCATCGAAGGATCAATTGATAGCTAATTTTGTTAGTGGATTAAATGCGCCAATTAGTAATTTTGTCCGAGGTTTAAACAATATTTTGCAAAAGTTTGTTGGCACATTAGCTGCAATACAAAAAGAAAAAGAAAACAACTAACTTTTTTAACATTAATGGAGGTTGCGAAATGGCTGAAAAAACAGATGAAGCTGCTGTTGAAGAAAAAAAAGAAACAAAAAAAGCAACGAAAGTAAAGAAGGCAGACAGTGGTTCTAAGGTTGCAGAGATCATTGAATCTGTGAAGAATATGACTGTGATGGAACTATCTGAATTGGTTAAAACACTGGAAGAAGAATTCGGTGTTACAGCAGCAGCGCCTATGGCGATGGCAATGCCTGCTGCTGGTGGTGGTGGAGCCGCAGCCGAAGCTGAAGTAGAAGAACAAACCGAATTTGATGTTGTCCTAACTAGTTTTGGTAGCAATAAAATCCAGGTCATTAAAGTTGTAAGAACTCTTACAGGACTTGGGCTTAAAGAAGCAAAAGATTTGGTTGACGAAGCTCCTAGTAAGGTGAAAGAAGGCATTGCCAAGGATGAAGCTGTAAAGGTTCAAAAAGAACTTGAAGATGTCGGTGCTACTGCTGAATTAAAGTAAAGCTATCTTATAAATAAAATAACTAAATATTAATTATTGAAAATTTGATGGGAATATATGAATAATTCCAGTAATGGCCGTAAGTCATTCGCAAAAATCCCGGTTTACTCAGAAATGCCTGATTTTTTAGATGTTCAATTGATATCCTTTGAAAATTTTTTACAATCAAAAATGTCACCATCAAAACGACTAGATAAGGGTTTGGAAAATGTCTTTAGAAATGTGTTTCCAATTTCTGATACTCGTGGAAACTACATCCTTGAGTTTGTCGAATATTATATAGAGAACCCACGTTATACAGAAGCGGAATGTAAGGAACGGGGTGTTACTTATTCCGTTCCGCTTAAAGCCAAGCTAAGACTCTCTTCAAAAGATAAAGAAAGCGGGGAAGAAGGTGTGTATACGGACACGATCGAGCAGGTGGTTTACCTGGGTTATATTCCTTTGATGACAAAAACCGGAACTTTTATTATAAATGGTGCAGAGCGAATTGTTGTCAGTCAATTGCATCGATCTCCTGGTGTGTTCTTTGACGAATCCAAACATCCCAATGGAACAAGTTTGTATTCAGCTCGTGTGATTCCATTTAGAGGCTCCTGGATTGAATTCGCAACGGATATTAATGACATCATTTATGTTTATATCGACCGAAGAAGAAGATTCCCGGTAACCATTTTACTAAGAGCTTTGGGTTATTCCACAGATGAGGATTTGTTAGAATTATTCGACATGATCGATGTGGTTAAAATAACCGGTAAGCAAAAGGTGGATAGTTTCGGCAAGAAGATATTTGGCGATATCGTGGATGTTACTACTGGAGAAATTTTAGTTGAAAAGGGCGCCGAAATTAATGATGAGATGTTGGAAAAAATTAAACATCTCAAACTAAAAACATTAAAGGTTGTCCATGAATCCGAATACGGCACACCTCAACTGATCAGCAACACCCTTGTTAAGGACACAACTGAATCTCAAAAAGCTGCGTTGGAAATGATCTATCTCCAATTTAGATCAGGAGATACCCCGGATGCTGAAGCAGCAAAGGCTCTCATTGATCGATTATTCTTTAATCCTAAAAGATATGATTTAGGAGAAGTAGGCCGTTATCGTATGAATCGAAAGTTGAGCCTAGACATTGATGAATCAACCACAGTATTAACGCGTGAAGATATTGTCGCAATTCTCAAATGTTTAATTGAGCTTCACTCAGGTCGTAGATCTCCTGATGATATCGATCATCTAGGGAATCGTCGTGTTAAAACTGTCGGAGAGCAATTGGCAGCTCAAATGAATGTTGCTTTTTCACGAATGACAAGAATGATAAAAGAAAGAATGAACCTGAGGGATCAAGATAAGGTAACTCCCCAAGACTTGGTCAATGCACGAACTATTTTATCAGTTATCAATACATTTTTTGGGACAAGTCAACTTTCTCAATTTATGGATCAAACCAATCCCCTGGCTGAACTTACTCACAAAAGAAGGTTAAGCGCTTTAGGCCCAGGCGGACTTACTAGAGAGCGAGCTGGATTTGAAGTTCGAGATGTTCATTATACCCATTACGGAAGACTTTGCCCTGTGGAAACACCGGAAGGTCCAAATATCGGTCTTATTTCCTCACTAACGACTTATGGGAGGATCAACGATTTTGGATTTGTGGAAACTCCTTATCTTAAAGTTGAAAATGGGGTTATATCAAAGAATATTGAATACCTTTCAGCCGATGATGAAGATCGATTTGTAATTGCACAAGCTAATGCGCCGGTTGATGAAAGTGGGAAATTTGTTAATGATAGGGTTAAAGCGAGGTTCAGAGGAGAATTTCCAATCGTTCCACCTGAAAAAGTAGATTACATGGACGTTTCGCCAACCCAAATGGTGAGTGTGGCAGCCGCTTTAATTCCATTTTTAGAACATGATGATGCGAATCGCGCTTTGATGGGCTCCAACATGCAACGTCAGGGAGTTCCAATGCTAATCACAGATTCACCGATTGTTGGAACAGGTATTGAATCAAAAGTTGCAAGAGATTCTCGAACACTTCTGATATCTGAATATGATGGAAAAGTGGAGCACCTTGATGCTACTAAGATTGTTATTAGAAAACGCCAGAAAAAAGACGGTAAATTAAGTCTCCAACAAATTTTAGATTTTGATGAAGAAGATACCGTTACTTACTATCTTAAAAAATTTTCCCGCACCAATCAAGATACCATGATTAACCAGAGACCAATAGTTTCGTTAGGCCAGAAGGTTGAAAAGGGAGATGTCCTTGCTGATGGTTGTGCAACGGATAATGGCGAATTGGCCCTTGGAAAAAATGTGTTGGTGGCCTTTATGCCTTGGTATGGCTACAATTTTGAAGATGCGATAGTTATTTCAGAAAGAGTTGTGCGGGATGATGTGTATACATCCATTCATATCCAAGAGTTTGATATTGAAGTTCGAGACACAAAAAGAGGTGAAGAGGAAATCACTCGTGAGATTCCCAATGTCAGCGAAGAAGCGATAAAAGATCTCGATGAAAATGGGATTATTTGTAATGGTGCAGAAGTTAAAGCAGATGATATTCTCGTTGGGAAAGTTACACCAAAAGGCGAAACAGAGCCTACTCCGGAAGAAAAATTATTAAAAGCCATTTTTGGTGATAAAGCTGGCGATGTAAAAGACGCATCTCTTAAAGCCCCTCCTGGAATGAAAGGCGTTGTTGTAGAGAGCAGGCTTTTCTCAAGAAAGAAGAAAGATTCAAAATCTAAAACTAGGGAGAAAAAGCAGCTCGAAGAAATCGATCGAAAGCTTTTGGAAAGCGAAGAACGATTACGAAATGTCCGTAACAAAAAGTTGCTTTCTATCCTTGATGGCAAGGTTTCTGCAGGCATAAGAGACGAGATTGATGCAAAGGTTTTAGTTCGGGATGGAGTTTCCTTGACAGAAAAAAGCTTATTAAAAATCAATTTTGATAGAGTTAACCCATCGGTGCCTTGGACAAAAGATGAAAAGATAAACGAATTAGTAACTCTTATCTATGAGAAGTTTCATAGTAAACTGAATGGGTTATATGAACGCGCTGAGAGGGAGAAGCTAAAGATCCAAATTGGGGATGATTTAGCTCCAGGAATCGTTCAAAAAGTAAAAGTCTATGTTGCCAAAAAAAGGAAACTAATGGTTGGTGATAAAATGGCTGGCCGCCACGGAAATAAAGGTGTAGTTGCGAAGATCGTTCCGATTGAAGATATGCCGTTTTTACCGGATGGAACTCCTGTAGATATCGTGTTAAATCCACTGGGTGTACCATCACGTATGAATCTCGGTCAGATCTTGGAAACTATATTAGGCTGGGCTGGAAATGAATTGGGGATCAAATATGCGTCGCCGGTATTTGATGGCGCTAGTATTGATGAAGTCAAGGAAGAATTGAGAAGAGCAGGCCTGCCTGAATCCGGTAAAATTAAGTTATCTGATGGCCGGATCGGAGAACCATTTGACGAGGAAGCACTGGTTGGGTATATTTATATATTGAAACTATCCCATCTAGTAGAAGATAAAATTCATGCTCGGTCAATAGGGCCTTATTCACTAATTACACAGCAACCCCTGGGAGGGAAGGCGCAGTTTGGTGGTCAAAGATTTGGTGAAATGGAAGTATGGGCACTGGAAGCTTATGGAGCGGCTCATACGTTGCAGGAAATTCTTACAGTAAAAGCGGACGATGTCAAAGGCCGTTCGCGAGCCTATGAAGCAATTGTAAAAGGTGAAAATTTACCCGAGCCTGGTGTTCCGGAATCTTTTAATGTGCTATTAAAAGAACTCCAAGGCCTTGGCTTAGATGTTGAATTAGAGTAAATGATTTGGGAACACCATAATCTTATGGAGGTTTACCCTTGATAAATATAAATAAAGAAGTGAGTAGAATCGGCTGGAAAAGATTTACCAGGCTGTCTATTGGTTTGGCATCGCCAGATAAGATTTTAGAACGTTCCAATGGCGAAGTCTTAAAACCGGAAACGATAAACTATCGGTCTTACAAGCCTGAAAAAGATGGTCTTTTCTGTGAAAAGATCTTTGGGCCTGTAAAAGACTATGAATGCCATTGTGGTAAATACAAACGGATTCGTTACAAAGGAATTGTCTGTGATCGTTGTGGTGTTGAAGTAACCACCAAGGGTGTGCGTAGGGAACGGATGGGTCATGTTACTCTGGCTGTTCCTGTAGTGCACATATGGTTTTGGAAGTCTCTACCATCAAAAATCAGTTACATACTTGGAATTTCAATAAAAGATCTTGAGAAGATTATTTATTATGAATCTTATATTATCCTGCAACCCGGTAAAACAGACTTTAAAGAAAAACAGTTAATTGATGAGGATGAATACTACAGTATCCTCAGCGAAGAAGAGCCAGGAAGCGAAGATAGATTTATTGCCAAAACCGGTGGTGAGGCAATTTTAGATATGTTGCGGATCGTTGATGTAGTCTCTTTGTCACCAACTCTTCGGGAACAAGCTCGAACAGAAACATCACAGCAAAGAAAGACCGAAGTGATGAAACGACTCAAAGTCATTGAAGCTTTTAAGCCGAAAGACGGAGGTCGTTTAAATAAACCGGAATGGATGGTATTGACAGTTTTACCAGTGATACCACCTGAATTACGTCCCCTGGTTCCATTAGAAGGTGGAAGATTTGCGACTTCGGATTTGAATGATCTATACCGCAGGGTAATTATTCGGAACAATCGGCTTAAAAAATTGATGGAAATTAAAGCTCCGGAAGTCATCCTTAAGAATGAGAAACGAATGCTTCAGGAAGCCGTAGATTCCTTACTCGATAATGGGCGAAAATCTATTGCAGTGCGAGGTGATGGAAATCGAGCGCTTAAATCCCTTTCAGATATGTTAAAAGGAAAACAAGGCCGATTTCGTCAAAATCTTTTGGGTAAGCGAATAGATTATTCCGGCAGATCCGTAATCGTGGTAGGACCGGAATTACAAATGCACGAGTGTGGCTTACCGAAAGAGATGGCTTTAGAACTCTTCAAACCGTTTATCATTAATAAATTGGTTCAGCGCCATATGGTAAAGACTGTTAAGAGTGCAAAAAAATTGGTTGAACGAAGAGGACCTGAAGTTTGGGATATCCTTGAAGAGATTATTGAAGACCATCCGGTTATGTTGAACCGTGCACCAACGCTACACCGGCTGGGTATTCAGGCGTTTCAACCCATCCTGGTTGAAGGCCTAGCCATTCGAATTCACCCGCTTGTCTGCGCAGCCTTTAACGCTGACTTCGATGGTGACCAAATGGCGGTTCATGTTCCACTTTCCTTCGAAGCACAAGCGGAAGTTTCCATTTTAATGTTAGCAAGTCACAATATTCTATCACCGGCAAATGGTAAACCTTTGGCTATTCCAAGTCAAGATATGGTTATTGGATGCTATTATTTAACCAAGGCCAAAAGTGGTGATCTTGGTGAAGGAATGTCATTCAGTTCAAAAGATGAGGTGTTGATTGCCTTTAACAACAATAAAGTTGGTCTCCATGCCCGTATTAAGGTTCTTTTGGAAAGCGAGTCAATCGAGACGACAACAGGCCGGGTGATCTTCAATCAATGTGTGCCGGAAGGATTTGGTTTTGTGAATGAACTCCTTAGCAAAAAAAGAATCGAAGAAATTGTTGGCGAGGCCTACCTGAAATTAGGTAACTATGAAACAGTAAAATTCTTAGATCGATTGAAAGAAGTTGGTTTTCATTATGCAACCCGTTCTAGTGTTTCCATTGGACTAGATGACGTACAAATACCAGAAGCTAAAGATGAAATAATTATTAAGGCGTATGATCGGGTTGATAAAATTCAAAAAAGGTATGAAAAGGGTGTTATTACAGATGGCGAACGGTATAACCAGGTTATTGACATTTGGACGAATGCTACAAATGCCGTTGCAGAAGAAATGTTCGATCATTTGAAGGATTCAAACCAGGGATTTAATCCCCTGTTTATGATGGCTGATTCCGGCGCTCGAGGCTCAAAGGAGCAGATACGCCAGCTTGCAGGAATGCGAGGATTAATGGCAAAACCACAAAAGAAAATGACTGGTTCGATCGGCGAAATTATTGAATCACCAATTACGGCAAATTTTAAAGAAGGTCTGTCGGTTCTGGAATATTTTATATCAACTCACGGTGCTCGTAAAGGTCTTGCCGATACGGCATTAAAAACGGCGGATGCAGGATATTTAACGCGAAGGTTGGTTGATGTTGCACAAGACGTAACTATTACAGTAAACGATTGTGGCACTATTTTGGGGTTAAAAATTTCTGACCTCAAAGAAGGAGAAGAAATTATTGAACCGCTTCGTGATCGAATTTTAGGACGTGTTTGTGTCGAAGATGTATTTGATCTCGAAACAAGCGAGGTATTAGCAGAAGCAGGCACCTTGATTGATGAATATATTGCAGATCGTATTTCGGATGCAGGAATTGAAACCGTATATATCAGATCAGTGCTTACATGCGAAGCACCCCGGGGTGTGTGCACAAAATGCTATGGAAGAAACCTGGGAACCAATAGAAATGTTGAAACAGGTGAAGCCGTTGGGGTTATGGCGGCTCAAAGTATCGGTGAACCCGGAACGCAGCTAACACTGAGAACATTCCATATTGGTGGTACCGCAAGCAGAATTGCAGCCCAATCTCGTGCAACCGCGAAGTCTGAAGGTTCGGTTCAATTTGAAAACTTGCGCTTAATAGATCAAGCGGATGATACAAAGGTAACATTACGTAGAAATGGCAAGATAAAAATTGTTGATGATAACAACCGTATCACATCACAATTAATAGTCCCTTATGGTGCGAAGGTACTTGTTAAAGATAATGATAAAGTCCAACGTGGAGATGTACTTTTCTCATGGGATCCTTATTCAGTTTCAATTTTAGCCAGTAATTCTGGTAAGGTTGTTTTTCGCGATTTGATTGAAAAGGTTACCTATAAAGAAGAATTGGATGAAACTTCGGGTAAAAAACAACAGGTTATCATAGATACTCGTAGTCGAACATTGAGTCCCCAGATTGCTATTGTTGATAATAATGGTGAGGATTTTGAATCTCATATTTTACCAACTGGCGCTTTCTTGATTTGCCAGGATGGTCAAAATATTCGGGCTGGTGATGTTTTGGTTAAGATTCCCCGTGAGATAGCAAAAACCCGCGACATAACCGGTGGGCTACCAAGAGTTGCTGAATTATTTGAAGCCCGGAAGCCAAAAGATCCTGCAATAGTCAGTGAAATCGATGGTGTTGTTAAATTTGGCGAAATTCGCAAAGGTATTCGAAAAATGTCAGTAACATCACATGATGGTGTTGATGAAAAATCATACAATGTCCCATATGGCAAGCATGTGTTGGTACATGAAGGTGATTTTGTTACAGCAGGTGAGAAATTAACAGAAGGTTCAGTTGCTCCACAAGATATTCTAAATATTTTGGGACCCAATAAGGTGCAAGAATACCTGGTTAACGAAATCCAAGAAGTATATCGATTACAGGGTGTTCGTATCAATGACAAACATATTGAAGTAATCGTGCGTCAGATGTTGCAGAAAGTTAAGGTGGAAGATCCAGGAGATACCCAATTTCTCGAGGGAGATTTGGTAGATAAATTCAGGTTCCTGAATGATAATGAAAAACTTATGAAACAAATCGTTATTACAGATCCTGGAGACTCAAAATATTTCCCGGGTGAAATGATAACTCCGGATGAATTTGCCCAAATCAATGAAAGGTTGGAAAAAATTGATGGAAGAAAAGTAACTGCCAGACAACCTCATCCGGCAACTTTTAAACCTGTATTATTGGGTATTACTAAGTCTTCTTTGTCAACGGAGAGTTTTATTTCAGCTGCTTCCTTTCAAGAGACCACCAGGGTTTTGGCAGATGCCGCAATTGCAGGAAAAGTGGATAACCTATATGGGCTAAAAGAAAATGTCGTTATGGGTAATTTAATTCCGGCAGGTACTGGTTTGAAAGTCTACTCAGAGCTATATGTTAGCGGTAAAGAAGAAGAAGAAGAAGAAGTTGAAGAAGAACCTACTGTGAATATAGAAGATATGATTGAAGAAGAACAAGAAATATTAAAGTTAAAGAAGTAAAATAATTGGCGATTTATCGTTGACAACTCGTTATTATTTTATTAGGTTTAGTGTCTGTTTTTTTTGGAGGGCAATTTGCCAACTATTAATCAATTAATCCGGAAAGGCCGGAAAGTTGTTAAAAAGAAAAATAAGGTTCCTGCGTTAAAGGCTTGCCCGCAAAAGCGAGGTGTATGCACGCGTGTGTATACTACAACTCCCAAAAAACCTAACTCTGCTCTTCGAAAAGTAGCACGTGTAAGGTTGACTAATGGTATTGAAGTCACTGCATATATACCTGGTGAAGGGCATAATTTACAGGAGCATAGTATTGTGCTCATTCGTGGCGGAAGGGTGAGGGATCTTCCTGGGGTCCGATATCATATTATCCGAGGAGCATTAGATTCCGCAGGTGTCGAAGACCGAAAAAATGGTCGTTCGAAGTATGGCACCAAAAACAGCAAATAATTTTTTTTGCAAATTACAATTTCAATTTAAAACTCCCCAATCTTTGGGGAGTTTTTATGTTATGAATAATGAGTTTAGATTAAGTTGGAGTGTAAATGTCGAGGCGTAAAAGGATTTCCAAGCGAGAGATTTTACCGGATCCCAAGCATAATAATAAGATGGTTGCGAAATTTGTGAATAATATTATGAGAAAGGGAAAAAAGAGTACTGCTGAGAATATTCTTTATGATGCTTTCGATTTAATCGAACAGAAAACAGATACGAATAGTCTTGAAGTCTTTCAGAAAGCTGTAGAGCATTCTCGACCCCTGCTAGAGGTTAAATCAAGAAGAGTTGGCGGTGCTACCTATCAAGTTCCTATGGAAGTCGCTATGGATCGAAGTATAGCACTGGCAATGCGGTGGTTAATTCAATTTGCGAAACAACGACCGGAAAAAACTATGGCAGAAAGATTGGCTACAGAATTATTGAATGCGTTTAAAAAAGAAGGCGCAACAATTAAAAAACGTGAAGATACTCATAAAATGGCAGAAGCGAATAAAGCATTTGCGCATTTCCGATGGTAGTAATGTATAGAAGAAATAAAGGCTTTAGAAGTAAATGGCAAGAGAATTCAGTATAGAAAAAACCCGAAATATCGGAATAATGGCGCACATTGATGCTGGGAAAACCACCACGACCGAGCGAATACTGTATTATACTGGAAAAATCCATAGAATGGGTGAAGTACATGATGGTGCGGCTACGATGGATTGGATGGAACAAGAGAAAGAAAGAGGAATTACAATTACATCGGCTTCGGTCACCTGTTTCTGGAAAGATAATCGCATTAATATTATTGATACTCCCGGCCACGTAGATTTTACAGTTGAAGTTGAACGGTCACTTCGTGTTCTTGATGGAGCAGTTGCGGTGTTTTGTGCAGTTGGTGGAGTAGAACCACAGTCAGAAACTGTCTGGCGGCAAGCTGATAAATATCAAGTTCCCAGAATTTCTTTTGTAAACAAAATGGACCGTGTAGGTGCTGATTTCTTTAACACATTAAAAATGATAAAAGAACGCCTTGGAGCAAATCCGGTTCCCATTCAAATTCCCATGGGGTCCGGTGAGTTATTTAACGGTTTGATTGACCTTGTTAAAATGAAGGGGGTTATGTATAACGACAATACTCTTGGTGTGAATTGGGATGAGACTTCAATTCCTAATGACTTGCTTCCGTTAGCGCAAGAATACAGACAGAAATTGATCGAAGCTATTTCGGATTACGACGATGAAATCATGATGAAATATTTAGACGGGAAAGAGATTTCGGAACAAGAAATAAAAGCTGCAATTCGAAAAGCTGTTCTTGATGGCTCCTTTACGCCAGTCATTTGCGGTTCCGCTTTTAAGAATAAAGGGATTCAGCGATTGCTGGATGCAGTGCTTGATTATTTACCGGCACCTTCGGATATTCCTTCTGTTCAGGGTATTCATCCAAAATCTAAAAAAGAAGAAACTCGTGCTCCAAGTGATGATGAGCCATTTTCTGCTCTTGCTTTTAAAATTATGACAGACCCTTATGTGGGCAAGCTGACTTATTTCAGAGTCTATTCCGGTCAAGTTAAAGCTGGATCTTACATCATGAATACAGTAACCGGTAAGAAAGAACGATTGGGTCGAATTCTACAGATGCAAGCAAATAAACGAACCGATTTGGAAGAAGCCTTCACCGGTGATATTATCGCTGCAGTTGGACTGAAACAAACCAGAACCGGCGATACGCTTAGTGATGAGCGACATCCTGTTGTGCTGGAATCAATGGTTTTTCCAGATCCTGTTATCCGGGTAGCAATCGAGCCCAAAACGAAGGCGGAAAGTGATAAACTAACTGAAGCCCTCGTTAAACTGGCGGAAGAAGATCCGACATTCAAGGTGAAAGTAGATGAAGAAACGGGACAGACCATCATTTCGGGAATGGGGGAGCTTCATCTTGAAATTTTAGTTGATAGATTATTAAGAGAGTTTAAGGTGCAGGGAAATGTAGGCAAACCACAAGTAGCCTATCGTGAGACAATTACAAAGAAAGTAAGTGTCGAAACTAAATTTGTTCGGCAAACAGGCGGTAGAGGACAGTACGCTCATGTTGTAATGGAGTTTGGACCCTCAGAGAAAGGAGAGGGTTATGTATTTGAAAATAAAATTTTTGGTGGTGCGATTCCTCGAGAGTTTATTAATCCTGTAAAAACCGGAATAAAAGGTGCGCTTGGGAATGGAGTAATTGCAGGTTATCCTTTAGTAGACATTAAGGCAACATTACTTGATGGCTCGTTTCATCCGGTAGATTCGTCAGAAATTGCCTTTAAAACTGCTGGGTCCATTGCTTTGAAAGATGCGGTTATAAAAGCAAACCCGGTCATATTGGAACCCATTATGGATGTTGAGATCGTAGTTCCCGAAGAATATATGGGTGATGTTTTAGGTGATATAAATTCGCGAAGAGGTAAAATTGTTGGAATGGTCCCCAGGAGTGATGCTCAAGTAATTTCCACGGTGGTTCCCTTGAGTGAAATGTTTGGTTATGCGACGTCCCTTCGATCCATGACGCAGGGTCGAGCCATTTATTCAATGCAGTTTTCAAATTATCAGCCACTGCCAAAGGGATTGGCAGGCGAGCTGGTAGAAAAGATGAATATGTCTAACGTTGCAGTTTAATTTTAGAGAAATTTAAAGGAGAGAAGCGATGTCTAAGGCAAAGTTTGAACGTACGAAGCCCCATGTGAATGTAGGGACAATAGGCCATGTTGATCATGGGAAGACAACCTTAACAGCAGCGATGACTTTATATTTGAGCGATAAAGGGTTGGCCGAGGTTCGGACATTTGATTCAATAGATAATGCTCCAGAGGAGCGGGAGCGAGGAATAACGATAGCGACAGCGCATGTTGAGTATGAGTCGGAAAATCGTCATTATGCTCATGTAGATTGTCCGGGTCATGCTGACTATGTTAAGAACATGATCACAGGTGCAGCCCAGATGGATGGCGCCATTTTGGTAGTAAGTGCGGCAGATGGCCCCATGCCCCAAACCCGGGAACATATTTTGTTGGCTCGCCAGGTTGGTGTGCCTTTTATCGTGGTTTATATGAACAAAGTAGATATGGTTGATGATCCGGAATTATTGGAGTTGGTGGAGCTGGAATTACGTGAGCTATTAAGCAAGTATGAGTTTCCCGGAGACGAAATACCCATTATTCAAGGCAGTGCTTTAAAAGCTTTGGAGAATCCGGGAGATGCGGAAGCGACAGATTCAATCCAGAAGTTATTGGATGCCTTGGATGAATATATACCGGTTCCCGAGCGCGAGATTGACAAGCCGTTTCTATTGCCGGTTGAGGATGTTTTTAGTATTACAGGTCGTGGCACTGTAGCTACAGGCCGTGTAGATCGTGGTAAAATTCATGTGGGAGATGAGATAGAGTTAGTCGGTTTGGGTGCCAATCGTAAAACGGTTGTGACTGGAGTGGAGATGTTCCGCAAGTTGTTGGATGTAGGTATGGCGGGAGATAATTTAGGATTATTGCTTCGGGGTGTAGATAAGGACGAGATTGAACGAGGGATGGTGTTAGCGATTCCGGGTTCGATTACCCCACATACCGATTTTGATGCGGAAGTTTATGTGTTAACAAAAGAAGAAGGTGGCCGTCATACCCCATTTTTCAATGGCTATCGTCCTCAATTTTATTTTCGAACGACAGATGTAACAGGCTCGATCCAGCTTCCTGATGGCGTAGAGATGGTGATGCCAGGTGATAATATCACCATGAAGGTAGAGCTGATTTCGGAGATTGCTATGGAAGAAGGTTTGCGTTTCGCGGTTCGTGAAGGTGGTAGAACGGTTGGCGCTGGGGTCGTTAGTAAAATTTTAAAGTAAATTGAATATTAATCGCCTGCCCATATTGGAGATAATTTAAATGGCAAGTCAAAAAATTAGAATCAAACTAAAAGCTTATGATCATCGCTTGATTGATCAATCCACGGATAAAATTATTAAAACTGCAAAATCAACAGGAGCAGCGATTTCCGGTCCGGTTCCATTACCCATTAAGCGATCGGTTTATACTGTATTACGTTCACCCCATGTTGATAAAAAATCAAGAGAGCAATTCGAAACAAGAATTCATAAGCGATTAATCGACATTTTGAATTCAACTCCAAAAACGATTGACGCTCTTATGAAATTAGAGCTTCCCGCTGGTGTTGATGTTGAAATCAAGGTGTAACGCGGGTTAGATAAATTAGAGGAAAGAACAAATGGTTGGTTTGCTTGGTCGCAAAGTTGGTATGACGCGAATATTTAATGAGGAGGGGCGTGACTTTCCTGTTACAGTGTTAGAAGTAGGCCCTTGCTATGTAACTCAAATTAAAACGGAAAGCACAGATGGTTACTCATCTGTCCAGTTGGGATTTAAAGAAAAGAAAGAAGCAAGAGTTAGTAAACCATTGCTAGGTCATTTTGCCAAAGCAAAGGTGAAACCGACTTATGTTTTAAGAGAATTTCGTGATTTTGAGTTAGATAAAGAAATTCAGTTAGGTGAGACAATTGATGCAAGTATTTTTACTCCAGGTGATGTTGTTTCCATTTCGAGCAAGAGCAAGGGAAAGGGTTTCCAGGGAGTTATGAAACGACATGGTTTTGCCGGTGGTCAGAAAACTCATGGGCAAAGTGATCGATTGCGTGCACCTGGATCTATCGGTCAGTCTTCTTATCCATCAAGAGTTTTTAAAGGGATGAAGATGGGCGGAAGAACCGGGAATAGCCGTAGGACAGTAAAAAACCTTGTGATCGTTAAAACTATTCAAGAACAAAACCTGGTACTGGTAAAAGGAAGTGTTCCGGGTTCTGTGAATAATATAGTAGAAATTAAGAAAAACTAGAGGCTTCAGGTGAAAGCAGATCTCTACAAAAATGATGGGACGACAAACGCAAAGGCTGTAAATGTGCCTGCAGATATTTTTGGGATTGAGCCAAATGATGATGCAATCTATATGGATGTAAAATCTGTTATGACAAATTCTAGAGAGGGCATTGCATCTACAAAAAATCGTGCGATGGTTCGAGGCGGTGGCAAGAAGCCATGGAAACAAAAAGGTCGAGGTGTTGCCAGAGCCGGAACTAATCGTTCACCAATTTGGCGCGGTGGTGGAACTATTTTTGGTCCGCAACCGAGAAATTTTCATATGAAGGTGAATAAGAAAGTAAAAGCGCTTGCCAGGAAATCTGCATATTCATATAAAATGAAAGAAGGATCGGTTAGAATTATTGAAGATCTTAAAATGGAAACCCCCAAAACCAAAGACTTGTTTGATCTTTTGAAAAGTTGGGATATTGAAAGAAAAAAAATTACGGTTTTATTAAGCGAAAATAAAAGAAATGTGTGGCTTTCCGGAAGAAATATTCCCAATTTATCGATTTGTCTTGCAACCAATGCTTCAACTTATGACCTGCTCGATAATGAGATTTTATTGGTTGAAAACGATGCAATTAAAAAGTTGCAAGAGGTGTTTGCATGAATAAAACTTTTCAAATAATTCAAAGGCCTTTGTTAACTGAAAAAATCACAAATCTTGCTGAATTAAATAACCAGTACGCATTTGAGATTGTTAAAAATATAAATAAAATCGAGATAAAAAAAGCAATTGAAAAAAGGTTTAACGTGACGGTTTTGTCTGTCCGCACAATGTTGGTTCGTGGGAAAAAAAGAAGAATGGGACGTTTTGAGGGAAAGCGTGCCCAATGGAAGAAGGCTATCGTATCTTTAAAAGAAGGCGATACGATTGATTTCGTTGAAGGTAGTGATTGAGCGTAGAGTGATTGGAGTAGTTTAATGCCATTAAAAGCATACAAGCCTAAAACACCCTCCTTACGGTTTCGAATGACTCCCACATTCGAGGAGCTAACCGATACCAAAAGAGAAAAATCTCTTATTGAGCCTTTGAAAAGAAAAGGCGGTCGTAACAATTTAGGTAGAATTACCATGCGGCGCAGAGGTGGGGGGCATAAGCGACAGTATCGCGTTATAGATTTTAAACGGAATAAAGATAATATCTCTGCTAGGGTTGCATCCATTCAGTATGACCCTAATCGATCTGCTTATATTGCACTCTTGTTTTATATCGATGGAGAAAAGCGTTATATTCTTTATCCGCAAGGATTAAAAGTTGATGACACGGTAATATCCGGAGACCAGGTTGAGATCAAGATCGGCAATACCATGTTGCTTGGTAATATTCCTTTGGGAACATTCGTTCATAATATTGAAATGAAGATTGGCAAAGGCGGACAAATGGCCAGGAGTGCGGGAACCTATGCGCAATTGATGGCCAAAGAAGGTAAAAACGCTCATTTGAAATTACCCTCCGGTGAGGTTCGGTTAATTAATTTGAATTGTCGTGCTACCATAGGCCAGGTGGGGAATTTGGATCATGAAAAGGTTGTTTTGGGAAAAGCCGGGGCAAGCAGATGGCTTGGTAGAAGGCCCAAAGTTCGCGGGGTTGCTATGAACCCGGTTGACCATCCCATGGGTGGTGGCGAAGGAAAAAGTTCCGGAGGCAGGCATCCGACTTCTCCATGGGGATGGAAAACGAAAGGGTGGAAAACCCGAAAGAAAAAGCAGTCGGATAAATATATTGTTAAGAAAAGAAAATAGGTTGATTGATTAAGGAGTTTCTATGCCACGATCCGTTAAAAAGGGTCCTTTTATCGACGAAAAGTTAGCGAATAAAATTGATGCTTTGAATCAGTCGCGTGAAAAGAGAGTCCTCAAGACTTGGGCAAGACGTTCAGTAATTCCTCCGGAATTTGTTGGACATACGCTTGCAGTTCATAACGGGAATAAATTTATTCCTGTATTTATTACTGAAAATATGGTCGGTCATAAATTAGGTGAATTTGCCCCTACAAGAATCTTTCGAGGACATAGTGGCAAAAAAACTGAAAAGGTTGTTGGTAGAAAATAATAGGATATTGGAGAATTTTGACAATGGAAGCAATTGCCCAGACAAAATATATTCGAATGTCTCCACGAAAAGTGCGCCGTGTTGCGGACTTAATTCGAGGCAAGAATGTGGATTCTGCCATTAATATTTTGCATTTCACACCCAAGGCTGCTGCGAGGCCATTGGAAAAAACATTGAGATCAGCAGTTTCTAACCTGGTTAATAATCAAGATTCATCAGGCAAGGTTGATCCTGAGTTATTGTTTATTAAAGAAATCAAAATTGATGAAGGTCCCACTATGAAACGGTTTCGCGCTGCTTCTATGGGTCGTGTTAGTAGAATTAGGAGAAGATCAAGTCACATTAAGATATTAGTAGGTGTTGAAGAATAATTATTTATTGGAGGTAGATTAATTTTGGGTCAAAAAACACATCCTATAGGTTTCCGACTTGGCGTAATAAAAAATTGGTCATCAAATTGGTTTGATGAGCGAAATTTTGCTACTACTCTGGAAGAAGATATATTTTTAAGGCGCTATATTAGGAAAAGATTACAGAATGCCGGTATTTCAGCTATTGAAATTCAAAGAACTTCGAAGCGTGCAACTGTTATCATAAATACTGCGAAGCCGGGTATCGTAATCGGGCGTAAAGGCCAGGAAGTCGATCAGCTTATGGAAGAATTGCGACGGCTAACCAACAAAGACGTTCAAGTTAATGTAAATGAAATTAAACGTCCCGAGCTTGATGCTTATCTAGTAGCTGACAATATTGCGCGTCAATTGGTAGCTAAGATATCTTTTCGACGGGCAATGAAAAGAGCTATAACAGCAACGATGAGAATGGGTGCGCAGGGTATTAAAATCCAGTGTTCAGGTAGGTTGGGCGGTGCTGAAATGGCGAGAAGAGAAAGTTATAAGGATGGTGTGATTCCATTGCATACTTTGCGAGCAGATATTGATTATGCAATTGCTACTGCAAATACGACCTATGGAGCCATTGGAGTTAAGGTCTGGATTTGTAAAGGTATAGTAATTGGATCTGTTCTGGATTAATATTCATTTCAGGAGTACTTCGGTATGTTAATGCCAAAAAGAGTTAAATACAGAAAACAACATCGTGGAAGAATGCGCGGCAAAGCCATGGTCGGTTGTGAAATTAGTTTCGGTAGTTATGCTCTAAAATCACTAGAGCCGGCATGGATATCCAGCCGGCAGATAGAGGCAGCTCGAATCGCGATTACGAGGCATGTTAAAAGAGGTGGTAAGTTATGGATCAGGATATTCCCTGATAAACCAGTCACCAAAAAACCCCTTGAAACTAGAATGGGTAAAGGAAAAGGAGCGCCTGAATTTTGGGTGGCAGTTGTTAAACCTGGTCGTATTCTATTTGAAATGGAAGGAGTTTCTCCGGAAGTTGCAAAAGAAGCAATGCGATTGGCATCCCATAAACTGCCGATTAAAACAAAATTTATTGTTGCAGAAGAAATAGGTTTATCATGAAACAGCATGAATTGAAAGAACTTTCGTTAAATGAAATTCAATTTCGGCTTGAAGATTTGGAAGATGAAATGAGTAATCTTCGCTATCAGAAAGCACTTGGTCAATTGAATAATCCTTTAAGAATCAGAATCGTTCGTAGAGAAAGAGCTCAAATGAAAACTGTGATACATGAAAGTGAGTCGGGTTTACGAAAGCTTACTGGTGAAAAGGAGAAAGTGCAAGAAAATGGAAAATAATACAACTTCGGAAGATAAACGTGGACGTCGCAAGATTATCCAGGGCGTGGTAGTCAGTGATAAAATGGATAAAACAAGAGTCGTAACTGTCGAGCGTCAAGTTCGTCACGCCGTTTACAAGAAGTTCATTAAGCGCAGAAAAAATTTCATGGCTCATGATGAAAAAAACCAGTCCAATGTTGGCGATAAAGTGATGCTAATGGAAACGCGTCCATTAAGTCGCCACAAAAGATGGAGATTGGTAGAAATAATCGAGCGAGCCAAATAATTTGGAAAGTTGTGAGGATTTGGAAAAATGATTCAAGTACATTCTCGGCTAATTGTTGCAGATAATACAGGTGCAAAAAAAGTGATGTGCATACGTGTTTTGGGTGGGACTAGAAGACGGTATGCCAGAATTGGTGACATCATTGTGGTGTCTGTAAAATCAGCAATTCCTGGGGCCGGTGTTAAAAAAGGTGAGGTAAGCAGGGCAGTGGTTGTGCGGACTAAAAAAGAAATGCGACGTCATGATGGTTCCTATATCCGGTTTGATGAAAATGCTGCTGTATTGATTACTGAACAAAACGAACCAAGAGGTACTCGTATTTTTGGCCCGGTTGCACGAGAGTTAAGGGAAAAGCAATTTATGAAAATCGCATCATTGGCGCCAGAGGTTTTGTAATGTTCAAAAAGAAAAAATTAGGTTCTGGCAAACCAATGTTTGTTAGAAAAAACGATCATGTGCTTATCTTGTCTGGTGAAGATAAGGGAAAGCAAGGGAAAGTACTTAAGGTTTTGCCAAAGGAACAGCGTGTGATTATTGAAGGTGTTAATTTCATAAAGCGGCATACAAAACCTAGTCAAACCAATCCTAAAGGCGGGATTGTTGAGAAGGAAGGTATGGTTAACGCATCAAATGTCATGGTTGTTTGTGAGAAATGTGGAGAACCCACTCGGGTAAGCTTTAAAGTTATAGCCGATGGATCAAGGGTACGAAGCTGTAAGAAATGCGGCGAAATGATCCAAGCAGCTTGACATAAACTAGATTGGGAATATGGAGCATTGAAGTGAGCGATTATAAACCTAGATTAAAAAATCAATATAAAGATTCAATCATAGCAAACCTGATGAAACGGTTTAGTTATGAAAATGTTATGCAAGTTCCTAAACTTGAAAAAATTGTTACCAATATTGGTGTGGGTGAAGCAATTCAGAATCCAAAAGTCCTTGAAGGGGCAGTTAGCGACTTACAGCAAATAACGGGACAAAAACCTTCCATCAGGCGAGCTAAAAAGTCTATTTCTAATTTTAAGCTTCGCGAAGGAATGGAAATTGGCTGTATGGTTACATTGCGGCAAAATTATATGTATGAATTCTTGGATAGATTTATAAGTATAGCACTACCACGAGTTAGGGATTTTCGCGGTTTATCGGATAAATCCTTCGATGGGCATGGGAATTACACTATCGGCGTTCGTGAACAGATTATTTTTCCGGAAATAGATTATGATAAAGTAGACCAGATTCGTGGGATGGATGTTACCTTTTGCACAACTGCAAAAACTGATGAAGAAGCTTTTGAGCTTTTAAAAGAGTTCGGAATGCCATTTCGCACCAGGTAGAAAGAAAGGATAGAGAATGGCGAAAACATCTTTAGTGGTTAAATCAAAAAGAAAACCAAAATTTAAAGTTCGAGGATACACACGTTGTAATCGTTGTGGTAGAGCTCGCGCATATTTGCGTAAGTTTGGTTTATGTAGAATCTGCTTTAGGGAATTGGCTTTAAAAGGTGAAATTCCAGGTGTTCTAAAGGCAAGTTGGTGAATAAGTAATGATTTGTTTTAGGAGTAAGTAAATGTCCATGACTGACCCAATTTCGGATTATTTAACACGAATTCGAAATGCACAAAAAGCAGGCCATAAAAAGGTCGATATTCCTGCTTCTAATATTAAAAGGAATATAACTAAGATATTACTGCAACACAAGTACGTTCAAAATTATATTAACATCGACGATGGCAAACAGGGATTAATAAGGGTTTATCTGAAATATGGTAAGGATGAACTGCCACTTATTCAGGGTTTGCGCCGCATTAGTAAACCGGGTCGCCGGGTTTATGTAAACAACGAAAATCTTCCCCGTGTTTTGAACAATTTAGGTATTGCCGTGATGAGTACTTCACAAGGTGTTATTACAAACAAAGAAGCAAATAAGCGCAGTATCGGCGGGGAAGTATTATGCTATATTTGGTAGCGTTTAACCAGGAGGTTATTCAGTGTCTCGTATAGGCAAAGTTCCTATTCCGATCCCGGAAGGAGTAACAGTTGATATCAAAAAGAATCATGTCACAATTAAAGGTCCAAAAGGAGAGCTGGGATTAAAGGTTGATCCTGTTATATCTTTGAAATTGGAGGATGGATCTTTAACAGTAAATCGTCCATCAGATCATCGGCAGCATCGATCCTTCCATGGATTATACCGGGCCTTGTTAGCAAATAATGTTACGGGTGTTTCAAAAGGATTTGAAAAGGACTTGGAAATAATCGGTGTGGGTTATCGTGTGGAATCAAAAGATAAAGCCGCAATTTTTAGCTTAGGATTTTCTCACTCTATCATCATGGTTCCTCCTAAAAGTGTGGATATCGTCGTAAAAACACCAACGGAATTTACAGTAACTGGAATCGATAAACAGTTAGTGGGAATGATCGCGGCAAAAATTCGGTCCTTTAGACCTCCCGAGCCATACAAGGGCAAAGGGATTCGCTACAAAGATGAAGTTGTAAGAAGAAAAGCTGGTAAATCAGCTGCATAAAAGAAAAGAATTAAAGCGGTATTTTAAATGAAAAATAAAAAACTTTATAAAACTAAAAAAAACAGAATCAAAAGAAAATTGCGTATTCGAAGCACTGTTTCAGGGACTGCTGAAAGGCCCCGGTTAACGATTTACCGCAGTCAAAGGCACATATATGCCCAATTAGTTGATGATTTGGCTGGAAAGACAATCACAGGAATATCAACACTATCACCCCAATTAAAATCCGCTGTTGAAAAAGCGAAAGAAAAAGGAAAGATAGAGTTAGGTTTTCTTATTGGAAATGAAATTGCTAAAAAAGCAAAAGATTTAAAAATTGAATCTGTAGTGTATGATCGTAATGGTTTTATTTATCACGGTCGCGTTAAAGCGGTTGCTGAAGGAGCTCGCAAAGGTGGGCTTAAGTTTTAATTTTTTTGATTGCATAAGCAAGGAGGTCTTTTGGATAGGATAAGTCCAAGTGAACTTGATTTAAAAGAAAGAGTCGTCCATTTAAACCGTGTTGCTAAAGTTGTTAAGGGTGGACGGCGTTTCAGTTTTAATTCCATTGTTGTGGTTGGAGATGGGAAAGGACATGTGGGTGCGGGATTTGGTAAAGCAAACGAAGTAACAGAGGCTATTTCCAAAGCCACGGAAAATGCGAAAAAATCGCTATTCCGCGTTCGGATTGTAAAAGGAACCATTCCTCACGCTTTATTGGCAAAATATGGCGCAGCACGTGTTATGTTGAAACCGGCTGCTCCGGGAACTGGTGTAATCGCAGGTGGAGCTATTCGAGCAATTATGGATTCTGCAGGTATTACAGACATTCTTGCGAAAAATATTGGTTCAACCAATCCTCACAATGTCGTTAAAGCGACTTTGCAAGGGCTTGCAAGTTTACGTGATGCTTTCACTGTTGCCAAGCAACGCGAAACGGATATAGATTTTATTTTCTCTTAATAGTTGATTTGGATAATCGGAGAATTTACAATGCCAAATAAGAAATTACGTGTAACACAAATACGAAGTACAATCCATCGACAGAAAAAACAAAAATTAACCATGGCAGCACTTGGAATTCGAAAAATGCACCACACTGCAGAGCATAATGATACTCCGCAAATTCGTGGCATGATTCGCCGGGTTGCGCATCTGGTTTCTGTAGAAGAAGTTTAACCGGGATTATTGATATACTATGAATTTATCTAACCTGAAATATCCAAAAGGTGCAAGACAAAATAAGAAACGTGTTGGGCGGGGACAGGGTTCCGGTCATGGCGGAACATCTTGTAAAGGTCATAAAGGACAAAAATCACGCTCCGGGTATAAAAATCGTGCCTGGTTTGAAGGTGGTCAAATGCCGATTCAACGACGTTTACCGAAGCGTGGATTTACTAATATTTTTAGAACTGAATATTCAATTTTAAATTTAAAAGATCTAGCTCGATTAGAAAAAATTGATCAGGTTACTCCTGAAGTTCTTGTAGAAAAAGGACTATTACACAATCTTAGAAAACCAGTTAAGATATTGGGAGTTGGCGAATTAGCTCATCCTATTGAAATTTCAGCAAACGCTTTCAGTAAATCGGCCAAAGAAAAAATTGAAGCTGCAGGTGGAAAGGCTGTTGTTCTATGATAGACCAATTTCAGAACGTTTTTAAAATTCCTGAACTCAAAAAACGGATTCTATTTACTTTGGGAATTTTGGTGATCTATCGATTAGGCGGCCACGTTCCTACACCGGGAATAAATACGGTCGCATTAGCTGAGTTTTTCGCTAGTTCCCAAAATACTTTGTTTGGCCTTTATGATATGTTTGCTGGTGGGTCGTTCCGAAAAGCTACTGTATTTGCCCTGGGAATAATGCCATATATATCTGCATCCATTATTTTGCAGTTATTAGGTGCAGTCGTCCCTCATTTTCAAAAACTTCAAAAAGAAGGTGAAGAAGGTAGAAAAAAAATCATTCAATATACTCGCTACGGAACTGTGTCGATTGCATGTATGCAAGCATGGGGTGTTAGCATATTTCTGGAAAGTATTTTTACACCATCAGGCCTTGCGGCCGTAGCAGACCCCGGTTATGGATTTAGATTTTTAACAATGATTACGCTCGCTACCGGTACTATTTTCATCATGTGGTTAGGAGAACAGATAGATGACCGAGGTATTGGAAATGGAATTTCACTAATCATTTTTATTGGAATTATCGCCCAGTTCCCAAATGCAATTTTAGATGAAGTTCAGCAGCTTATGGCTGGAAACCGTGCGATAATAACCGAATTGGTATTAATGGCAGTTATGGTTTTAACAATAGCAGCTGTGGTTCTCATTACACAAGGCACGAGGAAAATCCCGGTTCAATATGCGAAGCGTGTTATTGGTCGAAAAATGTATGGCGGACAAAGCACACACATCCCGATGAAAGTTACCACCGCGGGCGTTATGCCAATCATTTTTGCTCAATCTATCATGTTTGTCCCAAATACGGTTATCCCATTATTTCCGGACAGCGAAATCATGCAAACCATCGGTGGCTGGTTTGATATTACATCTGGTGTTTATTGGTTCTTTTATGGAATGTTGATTGTTTTCTTTACCTATTTTTATACTGCAATTGTTTTTAACCCAGTTGATATTGCGGATAATATGAAAAAATACGGCGGTTTCGTACCAGGTGTGAGACCAGGCAAAAAAACATCAGAATTCTTGGATTATATCTTGACAAGAATTACATTGCCAGGCTCAGTCTTTTTAGCCTTAATTGCGATTTTTCCTTACTTCATTATGAAGTTTACAAATGTGAGTTATAATTTTGCATCATTTTACGGTGGCACAGGTTTATTGATTGTAGTAGGTGTAGCGCTGGATTTTCTACAACAAATTGAATCGCATCTTTTAATGCGGCACTATGATGGTTTCATGAAAACTGGTCGGATAAAAAGTCGACGATTTTAATGGAGAGTACACTCAGGATTATTATGTTGGGCGCTCCGGGTGTAGGAAAAGGGACACAAGCAAAAAAGTTTAGTAAAACTTATTCGATACCACATATCTCCACCGGAGATATGTTGAGAGATGAGATTAAAACCAGAACCAACTTAGGTGAAATAGCTAAATCTTACATGGACAAAGGTGACTTAGTCCCAGATAACTTAGTTATTGAAATGCTGTTAAATCGAATTCAAAAGAATGATCAAAATATTGGTTTTATATTGGATGGGTTTCCAAGGACTATTGCGCAGGCTGAAGCTTTGCAAGAAGCCTTAACCAAACTCAATTTACCGATAGATGCAGTTATCGAAATTGAACTCGACAATGAAGAAATTGTTAAAAGGATTTCAAACCGGCGTCTTTGCCCAAATTGTGGAGTAGATTATAACTTATTGAATAATCCGCCTTCTGGCAAATGTTTAAAATGTGATGAGACAGTTATTCAGCGAGAAGATGATCGAGAGGAAACTGTTCAAAATAGACTAAAAATTTATGATGAGCTAACGAAACCGGTAAGTTCTTTTTATGCGGATCAATCTCTTCTGCAGAAAGTCGATGGAGCACAATCTGCGAACAATGTATACGAATCGATTACATCGATTTTGCAAAATATGTATGCCGAAGGATGATTCAAATAAAGTCAAAAAAGCAAGTTGATCGAATTCGTGAATCCAGTAGAATTCTTGTTGACACATTTAAGTTCATTGAAAAAAACATAAAAGCCGGTGTAAAGCTGATAGAAATTGACAAAGAAATCGAAAGTTTTATCCGGTCTAAAAAAGCAGTTCCATCGTTTAAGGATTTCAATGGGTTTCCTGGAAGCGTATGTATCTCCGTAGATGAAGAGATTGTCCATGGCATACCGGATAAGAGAGTATTGAAAAACGGGCAGATCGTTGGAATTGATATTGGTGTTAATTATGCCGGTTACTTTAGTGATGCAGCTTTTACTTTTAAGATAGGCGAAGTTGAACCTGAAATTGACAAATTACTAAAGGTTACAAAAGAAAGTTTATATTTGGGAATTAAAGAAGCCAGATGCGGTGAGCGTTTATCCAATATTTCTCATGCTATTCAGAAGCACGGGGAATCAAATCAATTATCTGTTGTGCGAGAATTAGTTGGACATGGAGTTGGTTTAGACGTTTGGGAATTGCCTCAAATTCCAAATTATGGAAATCCTGGCAAAGGGCCCAAATTAAGAGAAGGAATGGTTTTGGCGATTGAACCCATGTTTAATCTTGGAACCTTTGACATAGAGACAAAAAATGACGGTTGGACTGTGGTTACGAAAGATAGAAAACCATCGGCTCATTTTGAGCATACCATAGTGATCGATAAAGATGAGACTCAAATATTAACCGAAGGAATTGGTGAAAATTCATTTCATTGAAATAACTTAGGATCTCTGAATTAATGGCAAAAGAAGAACCAATTAAAATGGACGGTACCATTGTTGAAACTCTGCCTAATGCAACTTTTCGTGTAGAGTTGGAGAATGGTTATAAGGTTTTGGCTCACATTTCAGGAAAGATGAGAATGCATTTTATCAAAATATTGCCGGGTGATAAGGTTACAGTTGAATTATCACCATACGATTTAACAAGAGGTAGAATCACATATCGTTATAAATAAAAGGTTTGGAAATGAAAGTTAGAGCATCTGTAAAACGCATTTGCGACAAATGCACAATAATCAAGAGAAAAGGTGTTGTTAGAGTAATCTGTAGCAATCCTCGTCATAAACAAAGACAAGGATAGTTATTTAAGGAGGTCATGTTGGCTCGTATTGCAGGAATCGATTTACCAAAGAATAAAAGAATTGAAATAGGCTTAACTTATTTATTTGGTGTTGGCCTAACTACTTCAAAAAAAATATTAGAAGCTACCAAAGTAAATCCGGATACTATCGTCCATAAATTAACGGACGAAGAAGCAGCGAAAATTCGATCTCATATTGATGCCAACTTTAAAGTTGAGGGAGCGCTTCGCACGGATATCAATATGAATATTAAAAGACTAATGGATATTAGTTGTTACAGAGGTCTTCGACATCGCAAAAAATTGCCTGTTCGTGGACAAAGAACCCGTACTAATGCTCGTACGCATAAAGGGAATCGTCCTCAAATTGGGCAGAAGAAAAAGAAAAAGTAAAGATTTAATTAAATTCATGATCGGAGGTAAAATTGGTAACATCCAGAAGACGTGGCAAGAAAAAAACATCAGTAGATTCAAATGGTATTGCGGTTATAAAAGCGACTTTTAATAATACCATCATTTCTTTAACCGACACATTCGGGAATGTGATTTCATGGGGATCAGCGGGAAAGGTTGGCTTTAAGGGTTCAAGAAAGAGCACTCCTTTTGCTGCCCAAATGGCGGCAGAATCTGCAGCCCGTGAAGCAATGGACCTTGGAATGCGGAAAGTGGAAATTAGGGTTAAGGGCCCGGGTTCAGGAAGAGAAGCGGCAATACGCGCACTTCAGGCGGCAGGTATGGAAATTTCTGCAATTTGGGATGTTACACCAATCCCTCACAATGGCTGCCGTCCACCAAAAAGAAGACGGGTATAATTTTGAATATTTGGAGGTTTTTGAATGGCTAGGTATACAGGTCCTGTTTGTAAATTATGTCGTAGAGAAGGTGAAAAACTTTTCCTAAAAGGACTGCGGTGCAACACGGTTAAATGCGCATTTGAGCGTAAAGGATATGTGCCAGGTCAACATGGGAAAACCAGCCGCCGTAAATTATCTGACTATGGAGTACAACTTCGTGAAAAGCAAAAACTACGAAGAATTTATGGCTTATTGGAAGCCCAATTTCATAAATACTTCAAAGAAGCAGAGCGTCGCAAAGGTATTACCGGAGAAAATCTGCTCATTATTCTGGAAAGCAGATTGGATAACATGGTTTTTCGTTTGGGGCTTGCCCCTTCACGAAATGCTGCGCGACAATTGGTTTTACATAAGCATTTTATGGTAAATGATCGCCTGGTTAATATTCCATCATTCCAGGTTAGTGTGGGTGATACTATTCAAGTAAATACGAAAAGTCGCAAAAAAGAGATTTTCCATACCTCTTTGCGCAGAATGAAAGATAGTAGGTTAATGCCGTGGCTTGAATTGGATAAAGCCAAGCTTAGTGGGAAATTATTAGAAAAACCGAAGCGAGATGAAATTCCCGTAAATATAAACGAAAATGTGATAGTAGAGCTTTATTCCAAATAGCATTAACAGAAAAAGCTAACGAATAGTGAGGATTTGAATGAGCGTTTTAAACTTACAGATGCCAGAGCGCATCGAGCTTGATGAAGCATCTTATACAGATAATTTTGGTAAATTTATTGTTCAACCGTTAGAGCGAGGGTTCGGGGTTACTATCGGTAATTCGTTACGGAGAGTATTGTTGTCTTCATTACCTGGGGCAGCAATCACAACGCTACGTATAAACGGTGTAGTACATGAATTTACAACAATCCTAGGTGTTACTGAGGATATGTCCGAGATGATTCTCAATCTGAAGAAAGTTAGGATCAAACTGATCGCTAAAAAGCCTGACAAAGTTACAATCAAATTAAAAGGCAAAGGCGAATTTAAGGCAGCTGATATTGGCGAAGCAACAGCTGATTTTGAAGTTCTAAATCCAGATGTTCATATAGCAACTTTGAATAATGAAGCTGACTTTGAAATTGAACTGAAAATCAGCCGTGGTCGAGGGTATGTTCCCGCGGAAGAAAATCGAATGCCAGATCAACCAATTGGAATCATTCCAATCGATTCAATTTACAGCCCTGTGATAAATGTTGCCTATCGAGTTGAAGAAACACGAGTCGGGCAACGAGCGGATTATGAAAAGTTAATCCTGGAAGTTACTACTGATGGAAGTTTAACTCCTGATGATGCATTAACCTATGCTGGCAAGATCTTAAAGGATCATATTGAGTTATTTATTAATTACGAAGTTGAGCCGGATGAGGAACAGGTTGTTGAAGTTGATGAAGATGCACTCCGTATTAAAAAATTACTAAAAATGAGTGTTGATGAGTTGGAATTATCTGTTCGTGCCAGCAATTGTTTAAAGGCTGCTAACATTGACAATATTTCGGATTTAGTGCGAAGAGATGAACAAGAAATGCTGAAATTTCGCAATTTTGGCAGAAAATCCCTGAATGAACTCGGAAAAGTGTTAGACAATTTAGGATTGCATTTCGGCATGGATGTTGATAAATACTTAAAAGAGGATGTTTCTTAAACCATTTTCAACTGTTTTTGAGAAAAGGATGTAGGTAGTTAGATGAGACATAGAAAAACGGTAAAAAAACTTAACCGTACTGTAGCACATCGAAAGGCATTGTTAGCAAATTTGGCTGCAGCTTTATTTGAGCATAAAAGAATTGTAACAACTCATGCCAAAGCCAAGGCTGCTCAACAATATATTGAAAAACTAATCACTTTAGCAAAAGCAAATACTGTCCATTCGAGAAGATTGGCGCTACAAAGAGTAAGACATAAATGGGTTGTTCAAACATTATTCAATGAGATTGCCCCTGTATATTTACAACGAAATGGTGGTTATACAAGAGTCATCAGGATGGGACAAAGACACGGTGATGCCGCAGAAGTTTCGGTTCTTGAATTAGTTGATTTTGAAGAAGCTATCAATAAAACAACTAAAGAAAAACAGGAGAAGCAAGAGGCTAAAGAAAAAACAAAAGTTGAAAAACAAAAGAAAATGGAAAAGATAGAAGCTGAAGAAACCGTTGCAGAGGTAAAAGAAGAAGAAAAAAAATAAGAATAAAATACAGCGAAGTTAATGTTTAAGGGCGTCTTTGTGCGCCCTTTTTTATTATGTCGATAATTGAATGATATTTTATAGCATATCATTTTTCAATGATTTATTTTTATTAAAGAAATGGATATTCATTAATATATATGACTGAAACACTCGCAAAATTTGAGTTGAAATACGGGTCTGAAACAATTGATTTTGCTCTTCCTGATTCTTTAAGTGTTGATGTTTTAACCTTACCTAACCATTCACTTCAGATTAAAGAGCAAGATATTTTAGACATTCGCCTGAGAAACCCAATTGGTTCACCTGGATTAATTGATCTGCTAGCTTCTAAACAACGCATCTTAATTATTGTCCCTCATAAAACACAGTTTGCAAAGCTGGATTTGGTTTTTTCAAAAATTTTGGAAATTTTACAACAGAAAAACATAGAGGATGAGTGTATTACTATTTTATTTGCAAATGGAAGTTATCCACGGATGACAGAAGAAGAAAAAATAAAAATATTAGGTTTCGATATTTATAACAGGTTCAAAGTCATTGAGCATAATTGCCAGGATGCTGTTGTGGAAAAATTAGGCAATACTTCTCGTGGCACACATGTTGTGATAAATCCGTTAGTGAAAAGGCATGATAAAATTATCACTATTAATTCGGTCACTCATCATAATGTTTCCGGCTTTGATGGTGGGCCAAAAATGATAATTCCCGGACTTGCAACTTTGAATACAATTTGGCAAAATCAGCAATTAGCATTAATGCCTCAAAATTCATCTTTGCATCCTGCATGTGAACCCGGAAATCTACACCAGAATCCGGTTTATGAGGATATTGTAGAAGCGGTTAAGTCTGTTCCTGTTGATTTTTCGATTAACCTGGTGTTTGGTGAAAACCAGAATTTGATTGATGCTTTCTGTGGAAATATGAACAGCAGTTTTCAAAAGGCTTGCTTTAAAATAAACCAGAACAATGTATTAGCGATTCCAGAATTGGCAGATGTTGTCATTGCCAGCACTGGTGGTTGGCCGAACGATATAAATTTAATTCAGGCATATCAATCGATCCATTTTGCGGTGCGTGCTTTAAAACCAAATGGTGATTTAATCATTTTATCTGAATGTAGGGAAGGATTGGGGAACTATGATTTCCTTTCGTGGTTTGAAAACAATAATCAGAATGGGATAATAACCGGTAATTTAAAAATGAATGCCGATATAGCTATTTCACTCAAACAAAAATTGGATAATTACAACGTTTATCTCTTCAGTGAAATCTCTGAAGCAGACGCAAAAAAAATAGGGTTTATTCCAACCAGCAATATTCAAGAAGCTTTTGAGCAGGTTTTTTCTTCCAACACCGAAACAAAAAAAGTATATATTATTCCGAACGCATCTGTACTTTTACCGAAGATTCAATGAATCGTTTAAATACTATCTCTTTGGTTTTAATTTTATGTTCCCTTATTGGATGCTCTGGCCTTAAACCTAAGCCCATATATGTAACAAAAAAGGGAGAAAAAGCGAGTAATCCAGACAAAAGTAAGGAAGTTGCACAACCCAAATTAGTTGAAAAAAATGATAGTTTTCCAGTTCAGATCGACAGAGAAAAGATGATGGCCGAGATCGAAAATTTGCTGGGTGTTCCTTATCGCTTTGGCGGCTCTACTGAACAAGAAATGGATTGTTCCGGATTTGTTCAGTTTGTCTATAAAAATGCTGTTGCATATCCTCTACCTAGAAAAGTTATAGAAATGGTGCAAACCGGGCATCGTGTTGTTCGGGATCAATTACAGTTTGGCGATTTAGTATTCTTCAAAAACATAGAAGAAAAGGGAACCTCCCATGTTGGCATTTATCTTGATACCAACCAGTTTGTTCATGCCAGCGTTACAAAAGGCGTAATCATTTCCGGGTTGAATGAGCCTTATTACAACAGCCGTTATGTCGAAGCCAGACGAATTACAGTGGAGTAAGAATTAGTTTTCTCAATAAAATACAATCACAATATTTCGAACTAAACTAACCATCACCTCTCATAATAAATCTGTTAAATGTGTACTATGGTGAATTTATGAGGCGATTTAACTTTTTAATACTCACTGCAACAATTTTTCTAAATAATAATATTCTTGCCGGCCAATCACTCCCTGGATACTATCAACGAAACAGTTTCTTGTTGACTTCTCCCGGTAGCTTTGGTTATGGGTTACTGGGCTTTACAAATCCGGCTAATCTCGCCATAATACCCAGGTTTGAATCTCGTTTTGATTGGTCGACCGATGGCACTAATTTGTCTTCATTCAAAGATTGGGGATTGTTCTTGGCTGCAAAGAATATTGGATTTGCAGCAGTAAAACAAGAATTTGGCCAACAATCAATTACAGACTTTAAGGTTTCGATTGCAGAAGGTAACCAGAGGGCTGCGTTTGGTTTAAGTTATGGCTGGTCAAACAGTAGTTCATCGATCAGAAGAGATAAATTAATCACAACAGGTTGGCTTTTTCGCCCAAACAAATATTTGTCGATGGGGTTTGTCGGAAATTTTTCTTTGCAAAGTAAAGATAAGGAAGGCATTGTTGATATTGGATTAAGGCCGTTTGGCAGCTCTTTTTTGACAATTTTTTCTGATGCCGCTCTACAAAAGGGGCAGAAGATCAAAGATTTGAAGTATAGTACAGGGGCAGCACTTGCTATTTCAAAAGGGATGTTTCTGGTTGGCCGGTATTTCGACAACAAATCTTTTTCCCTGGGATTTTCGGTTAACTTTGGCCGAGCAGGTATGGCTTCACAATCACGCTATGACACTAACCAAAACTTTAATTCTAACACATATTCAATTCGAAGTGGCGGCATGTTGCCAAGTCTCTTTCCGATCTTGATGGATAAGAACCGCAAATATATGTCATTTAATATGAAAGGACGAATCGCGTACCACAAATATCAACTGTTCGACCAAAATACACTTCCCTTGTTTTCATTATTGAAGGACATTGAGGCTAGTAAAAACGATCCTCGTGTGAATGTCATTGCTCTTAGTCTTTCAGGGATGCGTATTCTTCCGGAACATGCCTGGGAAATTAGGGAAGCGCTTAAATCAGCACAGAAGTCAGACAAAAGGGTTATTGTCTTTATCGATAATGCCGGTATGAGTTCCTATCATCTTGCAAGTATTGCAGACCAAGTTGTGATGGATCCCGAAGGAAGTTTATTGCTGCCGGGGTTTTCCATGTCCCGAACGTTCTTAAAAGGCACCCTGGAAAAATTAGGTCTTGCCTTTGATGAATGGCGATTTTTCGAGTATAAGTCAGCTGTGGAAATTTTAAGCCGCGAGCAGATGTCCGATGCGGATAGACGACAAAGGCAAGATTACATCGATGATTGGTATGAATTGGTTCGTTCTGATGTTAGTCGTTCAAGAAATATATCTGGTGGTCAATTTGATACTCTGGTCAATGAAAAAGTGTACTTAACCGCAGATATGGCGAAAGAAGCGGGGTTGGTTGATCGGGTTGGGCGCTGGTCCGAATTAGAGGAACTCATAGAAGAAATGCATGGCAGCAAATTAGGAAGGTTGCAAAGAAGAGATCTTTTTACAAATTCTCTCCAAACCGAACAGTGGGGTGAGCTGCCTAAGATTGCGATTGTGTATGGGCTTGGTGAATGTGCAATGGATAGTGGTATTCGCGCAAGATGGCTCGACAAAGTATTTCGCCGGCTTGCTATTCACAAAGACATCAAGGCAGTTGTCTTTCGTGTAGATTCTCCTGGCGGTGATGGCATGGCTAGTGATGTTGTGGCCGAAGCGCTTAGAGAATTCAGCAAGTCTAAGCCTGTAATCGTCAGCCAGGGCCAGGTTGCCGGATCGGGTGGTTATTGGATCAGCATGTACGGAGATATGATCCTCGCAGCGCCCAATACAGTCACCGGCTCGATCGGCGTGATCGGGGGCTGGCTCTACGATGCAGGATTCTCTAAAAAAATCGGCATGACTGCTGATATTGTTAAAAGAGGGGAACATGCAGATCTTTGGCGCGGGATTGATTTACCATATTTCGGAACAGTTCCGGTCAGGAATCTAGATCCGGAAGAACGCAAAGTAATGGAATCCATAATGAAAGGTCTCTACCAAAGATTTGTGACAAAGGTGGCTGACGGCCGAGGTATGTCTGTCGATGAAGTAAAGAAAATAGCAGAAGGCCATTTTTATTCAGGATTAGATGGCAAAGAAATTGGACTGGTCGACGAGATCGGTGGATTATTAGCAGCTATTGAAATCGCCAAGCAAAAAGCCGGTTTAACAGAAGAAGATGAATATGAAATCGTTGAAATCCCAAAATATAAGGGGTTGATCGATCTTGGTTTGCCGTCTCTGCCATATGCGATAGAAGCAGAGATGGATCCGGTGATAACGTTTATTAAACTATTGAATAAACATCGGGGTAAACCACTGGTTATTATGGAGCCAGGGAGTTATCCGGTAGTAGAATAATAACAATATTATTGGAATCCTCAAACCCCTGGGTCTCAAAGATCCCGGGGTTTTTTTATCCCACAAAATAAAATGCTAAAAAATTAGCAACTTTTTCTTGACATCTGCATATCTATATGCTAAATTAATAGCACATGCTAATAAATTAGCAATAACTATTTCAAAAAAACTAAGTATACATAGGAGATCCTATGAACAAGAATTCACTATTACAATTAAGTCGCCGGGAACGCCAGATTATGGATATCATTT